>NZ_JBSIUP010000007.1:0-87264 GCF_053654055.1 Ursidibacter sp. B-7004-1
TTTTTTGCTTAATCCATTGTGATTATTTAATTTTCGTTTTAGTTCACTAAATAATCCTTCAAGCCTATTTGTCGTTTTTTCTATATTTAACTCAGGATACTTTTCGAAGGTAAATAAATATTTCTCATAATATTTTAGGCTAGATAAAGCCTCTCTTAAACCTTTATGTTTATAAGGAAAATACCCCCTATCATTACATTTATCTGACCGTTCATTTAAATAATCTTGGTGCTTTAAATACCAATAATGTAAATGGCGACAAAATTCGTTTTTTGGGCTATCTTTCAGTGTTTTAACAAGTATTTTGAGTGCTTTTCCTGCAATGGATTTATGCTTTTTTCTTAATTTCCGCATCACGATAGCAACCATATGAAAATGGCACATTTGAGTGGGGGTATCGAATAAATCCTTTAGCAATCCTCTACGACCATTACAAGTAATTGATTGAATAATATAGCCTTTTTCTCTCAATCTATTCAGTGCATTTTGATAATATTCATCGAGTTCTGTACTCACAATTTGATGATAAACAACCTTCGCACTTGAGCTATCCATTATGACCAAAACGCCAAACTCTCGCCCAAAGAAAGTGGTATCCATAATAATGTTTAGATGGCTGGAAATAGGCGGTTTTAAGGCTGTTTTAGGGGATTTATCAATATATCGCTGAATAGTTTTAACGGAGCATTTATATTTAATGGCGAGTTCTTTATAAGTTTGTTTTCCTTGCGAATAATCTTGCCAAATATCGCTATAATTTAATTTCTTTTGGAGGGTAAATGTTTTATTACAGGAAGGACATTTATAGCGTTGAATATTATTTTTCAATCCGTGTTTATGGATAACGGTATTTTGGCAGTAAGGGCAATTTTTTGGTTCATTTTCAAAAATGTGGGTTAAAGGCTTGTAGTATAAGGTCTAACTACACTTTTTTCCCACATTTTTGTCCATTACACCTACTATTTTAGAATTTATAACTTACAGACGCATTGATATTTCTACCAGCACCGTAATAGCAGTAATAATCACAGCCAGACACATAACGGCGATTTGCAACATTATCAACGTTAATTTGTGTTACCCAGTTTTGGTTAAATTGGTACTGTGCCATTAAATCAACCACAGTTGCTGATGGCACTTTCGCTTGAGAGTAAAGTGAACCTTTTGACGTTACGCTACTACCAATATAGCGAATACCTGCTCCAAGGGTTAAGCCATTTAATGCTCCTTGTTCGAAGCGATACGCAGTTTTAGCTGCAATGGTATTTTTCGGCATTAACGGTAAACGAACATCTTCTTGAGCTGTTTGAGTGTAAGCTTTAAGGTAAGTATAGGCAACTGCCAAATTCCAGTTTGGAGTTAGATTCACATCTGCTTGTACTTCCACACCTTTACGTCTAATAGGATCTGCACTGCTTACTTGTTCGGTTAATACCCCATTTGTAGTAGATAATTTCGCAATCAATGCACCTTTATCTTTAGCTTGGAACCCTGCAACACTAATTACCCCATCTAACCAAGTTGGGAGATATTTCACCCCAACTTCATATTGGCGAGTAGTATTTGGATCATATAATTTCTGATCGCCGCTTAATCCTACTGGCAAACGGAAAGATTCGCTATATGCAAAGTAAGGGTTAATTCCAAATGGTGCCTCATACATTAAAGAAGCTGAATAAGAAGTATGGTTTTTCTTTACACTTTGTGTGCGAGTATGCTCATCTTGTTTCGCTCGGTCGTGGCGAACACCTAAACCTAATACGAGTTGATCTGCAAAACGGCTCTGATTTTGTAAGTAGAAACCTAACTGACGAGCTTTAATATGGGTGTTTGGTACGGCACTGATGTCTTGGGCTTGGTTATATCCTACTGTTGGGGTAAAGACATTCGTTGCTGCTGTCGTTGCGAATAGACTATAACGAGCATCTACTTTTTGATGGCGATAGTCTGTTCCTGCTACTAATGTATTTTTGAACCATGCCTGATCGAATTTCCAAGTGATATGATTATCTAACGTATGGGAAATGGATTTACCATCATTATATACAACACCACGAGCAAGACTATATCCTACTTGACTTGGTGCACGCGGAGACCAATCAGCATTGTATGCAGATGGGTAGGCATAAGATCCACGATGGAAATTATCCGCTTTGTGATAACGATAGCTACTATTTAACATTAAACCATTGCTGAAATCGTGCTGGAATTCATAACCTAAGCTATATTGACGGTTACGCTCTTTATCGTTTACTGGATCGCCTAAGTTGGTTGAACGGCTAATATAACCATTTGGCGATTTTACCAAGGTTCCTTCCTGTGGTAAGAAATTAGAACTTGGCACACCTTTATCGTGTTGGTAGTTAGTTAAAAGGGTCAAACGTGTTTTATCGCTAATATCCCACTCGATACTTGGAGCAACATATAATGTCTCATTTTTAGTATTATCCCACTCACCATCTTTGCCACTATAAGCGGTGACGATGCGATAACGTAAGTTATTATCTGAAGTGAGTGAGCCCGTATAGTCTGCACCAAAGCCATACTGGGTTTTATTTCCCATATTTACTTTAAATTCACCCTGTCCAACTTGATCTTTATGTGGACGTTTTGAAACGTAGTTAATTAAACCACCAGACTGTGCAGCACCAAAGGTCATTGCATCTGCCCCTTTAGTAATCTCAACGGCTTCTAAACCGAAAGTATCCACATAAGGGGTAAAGAAACCGTAGCTGAACGTAGGTAAACCATCTACAGCTTGGCTCACTTCTGCACCTCGTACACGGAACCAGTTAGTATTGGTATCATTACCAAATGCTTGGTTAATAAAACCAGCTTGATAGCGACCTAGTTCATCCGCTTTACGCACATCTTGCTTATCAAGATCTGCTCTATTGAGTGCAACAGCAGATTTAGCTTGATGAACAGGCACATCACCCATTCTGTACATTGAACCACCAACGACACTCACTTCATCTAATTGAGCGGTATCATTTGCAGCCTGATTTGCATTAGCACTATTGATTGCAAAAATAACAGCCGTTGCAATCCCCGAGTAGATAAATGTTTTTTTCATTTTAAAGTCCTTAATAGACGGTTACTGTTTTACACTTTTCTTATCATCAATAAGAAATAGCTTCCCCCAATGAGTGTTGCGACTAAGCCTGCAGGCACTTCATTCGGAAATAAGATCTGTCTGCCGAGCCAGTCAGCAAACAGCATTATTAAGCCCCCAAGTAGTGCAGAGCTTATAATTTGTTGCTGGGGTTTGGTTGCCCCTAAAAAACGGCTGATATGTGGCACAAGTAGCCCAATAAAGCTAAGTGGACCAATCAATAATGTAGCTAGTGCAGTAAGTAATGCACTAAATAGAATAATTATCCAACGCGTGCGAGTGATATTTAAACCTAATGCCTGAGCCATTGGTGCTTGCAAGCCTAATAATGTTAGCCAACGGCTAAATAATAGACTGATTGTAAGTAGCACTAATGTCACTAGCAATAAGGGTAAGGCATATACTAATTCAGCTTGTTGTGTTGAGCCTGAAGTCAGTGTGATAAGTTGTAAGGCTTTAGGATTACCGCTGGCAATGGCGATACGCTGTAAGCTATCAAACAAAGCAGATAAACTGATCCCAGTCAGTAAGATTTTTTCAGGTAACATTCCATTACGTTGGTTGATGCCCATCAGTACAAAGAGTGCGAATAATGCCCCCAGAACGCCCACAAGCCAAAATAGTGTGGTATTTGCAGATGGTAATAAGAAAAGCACCAACAAAATCCCCATACAAGTACCTGATGAAACACCAAGCAATTCAGGGCTTGCCATTGGATTTAAAGTTAAACGTTGTAGTAATACACCTGCAATAGCAAGTAATATCCCAACGGAGAGAGCAACTAAAATACGAGGTAAACGAAGCTCAAAAATAGGTTGATGTAAATTGCTAAATTCTAGCCAAATCCAACCGCTTGCATAATGCTTACCTAAAGTTAAAGAGATCACGATCATCAAGATCAAAGCGAAGCTTAATATCCCATAGTAGCTTGGTTTAAAGGTGCGAGAAATTATCTCTTGTTGGTCAGTTAATCGACCAGTTGGCAATGCACGGAACATTAACCAAAGTAACAGCGGAGTGCCTAACAGAGCGGTAACTGCCCCTGTTGGCAAATTGATTCCACTGAAATAAGTGAGGAATTGCAGTAACAGATCGGTAACACAAAGTAACAAAGCTCCTGTTAATGTTGCAC
The DNA here is from genome assembly GCF_053654055.1 of Ursidibacter sp. B-7004-1. Lineage (NCBI taxonomy): Bacteria > Pseudomonadati > Pseudomonadota > Gammaproteobacteria > Pasteurellales > Pasteurellaceae > Ursidibacter > Ursidibacter sp. B-7004-1. The sequence goes on from NZ_JBSIUP010000007.1 coordinate 4,248, forward strand.
AGAGAAGCTGATATTTCAATGTTCTCACACCTAATTGACGAACCAAGGTAGCCGATGCCAATCCGATAAAGCCAAGCATTCCAACGGCACTAACTACACAAGCAATTAAGTAAGCACTAATTAACACGCCAATCAAACGCAAACGAGCAACAGGCACACCTAGACTTTGTGCATTACTTTCATTCAACGAAAGTGTGGATAATGGACGCTGTAACATTGCAATAAATATGAAACAAGGCGCCGCTTGCAATGCGAGATAATAGCAATCTCGCCAGCTTTCCTGTACTAGTGAACCGGCACTCCATAAGGCTAATCCTCGCGACTCTTCTGGGAAAAAGAGCATTATTAGAGTTGAGAATGATCCAAAATAAAGATTAACCACCAGACCAGCCAAAATAAGTAATAACGGGGAAATGCGTTTTCGCATTGCCAAGGTTAATACCAACAACAGACTTAGCCCAGCACCTAATAAAGCGATTACGCTAGTACCAATGGCTAGATCAGGTAAAAAAATCGCGGTTAGGAATAAGGCAAACTGCGAGCCTGCACTGATACCTAGAGTATTATCCGAAGCTAATGGATTATTCATCACCTGTTGGAGCAATAAACTTGCAAAGCCGAGAATACCACCTGCAAGTAATGCAATACTTAGGCGAGGCAAGGTATAACTTTGAATCAGTAAAATATCGAGTGATTCACTGTACTGGAAAAGCGTAGTCAGGCTTTGATTTTCTGGCAATTGGAGTTGCAGTAAGGCGGCACTCAAGCAGATAAAGGCAACAAACAATCCAATAAAAAAGAGCGAAAGACGATTTACCATTTTTCCCCTCCAAACTGCAACGCGTGAGCTAACGATTCTGCAAATCGTTGTGCAGAAGGGATCGCACCGAATGTCCAAATAGCAGGCAGAATAAGTGGGTCTTTCGCCATTGGCAGATGTTGCCATAGAGTGTTGTATTCAAGCGATTTCTCAATGTTTGTTGGGTAAGGCTTGACAACCACAAAGCGTAAATGTTGAGCTAATTTGGCTAACTGTGTTACTTCAATGACTTCAAATCCCCAAATATTATGCCCACCTTGCCACGCATTCTGAAAACCTAACTGGCTTAAGACCTGACCAAATAAACTATTTTCGGCATAAATGCGTAAATGGCGTGTATCTATAAATTGCACTAAGGCAATAGGACGTTGTGTAAAAGGCTTTACAAGCGGTTTGATCTGTTCAATTTTTTGCAAATAGCCAGATAAGAGTTGCTCTGCACTTTCGGGTTTATCAATCAACGCCGCAATTTGTTGGGTTGCTTGAACAATGTTTTGCCACGCATTTCCCTCTCGATAGAAATCGACCATACTAACCTGAGCAAAGGGAGCTAATTTTGCACTCATTTGAGCGTAAAACGAACTATTGATAAAGTGCAAGGATTGCCCTTGAATGTTTTTAGACAGTAAATAGATTTGTTCAAGATTCGGTTGTAAGCGAATGCCTAAATCAATGGTGTTATCGGGTAAAGCTGGTTTAGCGGCCCAAACTTTATAACTTTCTACGTCTCCTATTGCTGTTGGAGGTGTATCTAAAGCCAATAACGTTTCCGCCACTGTCCAATCGAGTGTCGCAAAGGTTTTTGTGGATAGGTCTGCGACAAGCGGTTTGCTCCAACTCAAGAATATTGCAAAAAATAGCCAGAAAATACCCGCTTGTTTTCTCATTTTATCATACTAATAAAAACTCACTGGGCGTTGGGTGTCAGGGTGGGAAATGACATTTAAGCGGATTCCATAAATCTCTTTTAAAGCGTCACTATTTACAATTTGATGTGCATTGCCTTGAGCTAGCAGTTTACCGCTATGCAATGCAACGAGATGATCACAATAACGCGAAGCAAGGTTAATGTCGTGTATCACAATAATCACCCCTAAATTAAGTTCTCGGCTTAACTTATGCACTAACTCCATCACTTCTACTTGATGAGCAATATCCAGTGCTGCAAGGGGTTCATCAAGGAGCAAAAATTGGCTCTGTTGAGCTAATAACATCGCCAGCCAAATACGAGAGCGCTCGCCTCCTGATAGCACATCAACAAGTTGATCCGCAAATTTTTCTGTATGGGTGAGCTTTAGGGCTTGAGCAATAGCGGCTTTATCCTCGGCGGATTGACGACCAAATAAGCCATTCCACGCATAACGTCCCATTGCAATGAGTTCTTTAGCGGTTAGATTAGTCGCATTCGGCAAATGCTGTGGCAGATACGCTACTTTCCTCGCAAAATCTCTGGCAGAGTAGTCTGCAATGGATTGCTGTTCAACCAGAATTTTACCTGCGGAGAGAGGTTGCTGTTTGGCTAGTAGCTTGATTAAGGTTGATTTCCCTGAGCCATTGTGTCCAATTAATCCATAAACTTTCCCACGTTCAAATTGCAATGAAATCGGGTGTAGCAAGGTTCTATTGGGTATAGAAAAGGTTGCGTTTTCAACAATAAACACAAAAAACTCCGAGAAAATAAATAAAAAAACGTTCCCATTCTAATTAAAAACAATTAGCATTTGAATGTGATTTACGATTATTTAATTTATGAACAGACTTTTTAATTGCACAGAATTGAATGGATTGCGTGAAGAATTGTTTTCTGAACGCCTACAACATTGTCGAACATTGCTAGAATTTACGGATAAACCTCAACATTTATCTAATTCTCTCTTTTTCCAGCTACTTTATCATCATACCTTACCTGCTGATTATACTGCCATCCTAAAAGAGCCTAGAAAGCCGAGCATTTCAATATGGCAACGCTACTGGTTAAATAGTTTCATTATGCATTGGGTGTGGCTGTTACATAAATATCGTTTACATTTGGTACTGAGTGAGCAACATACGGCATTATCTTTGAGTGAAAGCGGTGAGATTCGGGGATTTATTGTGAATTTAAGCTACACTCCAATACGTCAAATACACTCGGAGCAAGATATTCTAAATGCGTATCGACAATTAAAGCAGTTTCTCTCGCCAATTTTTAATCGCCTAACTGCATATAGTGGCTTGAATGAATCTATTTTTTGGCATAATTGTGCCAATTTGATTGAATTCAGTCTAAAAGAGCTAGAAGCTGATGGTATTGATATTTCAACAACCTATCAGACATTACTTTTAAATAAGAAATGGGACGAATATGAATGGTCGCCATTTTATAATGCCGTCGAATACTTAAATTTTCAGCAACTACCATTTCCTCAGCCAGTGCGTTTTCGCAAAGTGTGTTGTCACGCACATTTAGATCCCAAAAACGATTATTGCGGAAATTGCCCTAAACTAAGAAAGCTATCTGATGAAGAATTATCGGAGTGGTGCAGAAAATGGCTAAATAAATGACTCACTGTACCAAAACATAACTCTCTTTATCCTACTTAATAGACAAAATATGGATTTCTCTTGCATACTCTGGCAAAAAAAATATAATTGATAATTACTATCAAACACATTAAGAGTGCCAATATATGTCATCTCTCAAACAACAAGTTGCTGAATTATTAGCTCAAGATCCAAATCTCATTACCCTTGAAATTGCAGATAAATTAAAAACGCCTGAAGGTAATGTACTAGTAGCATTACCTGAAGAGTTTGTGCGTGTTTTTTCTGCAGAACGAGCGGAAGAAATTCTACAAGCGGTAAGTAATTGGGGAATTTTTACTACTATTATTGAAAAGGAAGGTTCGATCTTTGAAATAAAAGATCGTTTCCCAAGTGGAATTATTGGGCGTGGTTATTACAACCTAAATATGAAAGATAATGAAGGAGCAATTCACGGGCATTTAAAACTAGATAATATTGCTCAAATTGCCTTCGTGAGTTTGCCATTCCGTGGTAAAGAAAGCTATAACATTGCATTTATTGCACATAGTGGACAAACTATCTTTAAAATTTACTTAGGTAGAGATGAAAAACGCCAACTCTTCCCAGAACAAGTTGAATTATTCAAATCATTTAAATAAAAGGAGACAATATGACAACCAATCGTCAGGAAGTACTACAAAACCGTTTAGGTCCAGAAATCCAAGAACTCAAACAACAAACTAAAACGATTGTTCTTGCAACCGTAGATAAAGACGGCACACCAAATGTAAGTTATGCACCATTTGTAATCAATAATGGTGAATATCAGGTGTTAATCTCCACGATTGCACGCCACGCTCGTAATTTGCAAGAAGTGCCAAAAGTATCGTTAATGTTAATTGATGATGAAAGTAAAAGTCGTGAAATTTATGCCCGTCGTCGTTTAACTTTTGATGCAACAGCTCGTGTTTTACCTCGTCATTCTGCAGAATGGGAAAATGCAGTTGCAGCTCTCCAAGCTCGTCACGGAGATATTGTAGCTGATTTATCCAAAATGGAAGACTTTAATCTATTTTGCTTTAAACCTGAACAAGGATTATTTGTAAAAGGTTTTGGTAAAGCTTTCCAAGTAAGCACTGATGATTTAGTAAGCTTTGTTCACTTAGATGAAGGACACCGTCAAGAGAGCACTCACGGTTAATTATTGAACCACTCGCCTTAAAATATTGAGATTCTATTTTTAAGGCGAGATTTTCCGTCATTTTTACTTGCCAATAATCTACTTTCCATTTAATTTTATTCTTATTTTTTGTTCACTATATCTCTTTATAATGTCTAGCCATTCACTTTATACACATACTCAAGCCTACTGGGATTTTCTCCGTATTGAAAAGCAAGCGAGTCCACACACATTAGCAAATTACCAACGCCAACTGACCGCTATTTGTGAATTATTAGCTAGCCAACAGATTACGGAATGGCAGGCTGTTGATGTTTCGGTTATTCGTTGGGTATTAAGTGAGAGCCATAAAAAAGGGTTAAGTGCTAAAAGTATTGGGCTAAGGCTAGTAGTACTCCGACAATTTCTTGCTTTTTTAGTATATAAGGGTGAACTGAAAAGCAATAGTGCGATTGGCATTAAAGCCCCGAAAACTAGTAAACATTTGCCGAAAAATATAGAAGCTGAGCAAATCACTCAGTTGCTAAATATTGACAGTAACGAACCGCTTGATTTGCGGGATTTAGCAATGATGGAACTGATGTATAGCTCAGGTTTACGCCTATCTGAGCTACAAGGGCTAAATTTAGGTGATATGGATTTACAAGTCGGTGAGGTGAGAGTGTTAGGAAAACGCAATAAAGAGCGAATTGTGCCAATGGGAGCTAAAGCCATTGAAGCAATACAAAAATGGCTTGTGGTGAGAATTACTTTTCAACCTAAAGATAATGCGGTCTTCTTAAATCAACGTGGTGGGCGTTTATCTCATCGATCCATTCAACTGGCAATGGAAAAATGGGGAAAGAAACAAGGGCTAACCACTCATTTACACCCACATAAACTCCGCCATTCATTTGCGACACATATGTTAGAAGCAAGCTCGGATCTCAGAGCAGTTCAAGAACTTCTCGGACATAGCAACTTATCTACAACCCAAATCTATACTCACTTAGATTTTCAACATCTTGCTAAAATTTACGACTCCGCTCACCCTAGAGCGAAGCGTAAAAAATAATTGAATCACTCACTGTAATATTGGTTTTGTTACTTATTTATGTAGAAATGTTTAGCAGACTTTGATCTTCTACATATTAACAAAACAATTACGGTTTATAGATAAACTCTACGCCTTCATCATCTTCTTCTGTCCAACCATCATCATCTAAATCGTCCCAATCATCTTCAGTGATAGGGTTTTGCATTGCTTGTTGATGATAATCGTCCCATTTGAATGCCACTTCTTCCGGTGCTTTTTCTTCTGTTTCGATACGAGGGTTGGCTTCAATAAAGTCCATAATATCACGCGTTAAGGCTTGTACATTCTCACCTGTTGCAGCAGAAATAAGATAGTAATCTCCTTCCCAGCCAATTTCTTCGACAATTTTTTCTGCTCGTTCACGTGCTTCTTCTTCGCCAATGGTATCAATTTTATTGAATACCAACCATTGTGGTTTATCCGCAAGTTTCTCACTGTATTGATAAAGCTCTGATTCAATAATTGAGATATTTTGTGCGGGATCGCTTTCATCAATTGGCATAATATCCACTAAGTGAATCAGCACTCGACAGCGTTCTAAATGTTTTAAGAAACGAATACCTAAACCAGCACCTTCCGCTGCTCCTTCAATCAAACCTGGAATATCTGCAACAACAAAGCTACGATCAGCTCCAACACGAGCAACCCCTAAACTTGGTACTAGGGTAGTGAAAGGATAATCCGCTACTTTAGGCTTCGCTGCCGAAACAGCACGAATAAAGGTTGATTTACCTGCATTTGGTAATCCAAGCATTCCAACATCTGCAAGTAGCATCAATTCAAGCATTAAATCTCGTTTCTCACCAGTAGTACCATTCGTTTTTTGACGTGGCGCTCGGTTTACAGAAGATTTAAAACGGGTATTTCCCAAACCGTGATAACCGCCTTTTGCTACTAACATTTTCATTCCGTGACGGGTTAAATCGCCAATAACTTCTTGTGTGTCATTATCAATGGCTCGTGTTCCAACAGGAACGCGTAAAGTAATATCTTTCCCACGATGCCCAGTACAGCCTGCACTACGTCCATTTTCGCCACGTCCTGCGGCAAAACGTTTTTCAAAACGGTAGTCAATGAGTGTATTTAGGTTTTCATCGGCAATAAGATAAACATCACCACCATCGCCACCATCACCGCCATCAGGGCCACCTTTTGGAATAAATTTTTCTCGGCGAAAGCTCACACAGCCATTTCCGCCATCACCTGCTTCAACACGAATAAGTGCTTCATCAATAAACTTCATTTTTTCTCCTAATTACAGAATGCAAAAGATTAGTCGTATCTAACCGCTTGTCTTCTGCTTATTTATTCTTTTTAATCAATTTTTGCCCGATAATTGAGTACATTGCTCCAAAAATGACAATCATTGCACCGATATAGCTTAATAAATTCATTTCAAGAGGTTCAAAAACATCAGGGTATAACCAATGTGCTAAATGGCTAAATAGCATCGTAAAAATGGGGATTAACACCGTTACCACACTAACTTTCGATGCTTGCCAGTGATTTAATGCTTCCGCATAAGCACCATAGGCAATTAAGGTATTTAAACAACAAAAAATAAAACAGCCTAGCACCCAGCCGTTCATTTCATTTACTTGTGTTGGGCTAGCAAAAGGTGTCATTACCAAGCCACACCCGATATAGATCATCAACAAAATTTGTTGTGAATTAAAATTTGCTGATAATAATTTTTGTGCAATACCATAGGCAACCCAAACCATTGAGGAAATTGCACCAATCAATACGCCAATCGCATAAGCGTTGAGCTGAAGAATTTCACCTAGTCGATCATTAAAAAATGCGACTAGCCCAACTAACAGTAATACTAAACCTATTTTTTGATGTGCTGCGAATTGTTCTTTAAAAATCACTACGCTACATAACATCATTGTAAAAGGGGATAATTGCCATAAAACCTGGCTAGTTGTTGGTGAAATAAAATGTAAAGCGTAGCTTGAACCAAAGAAATATAAACTTAACCCAATTACGCCTAAAATAATTAACAGTAAAATTTTAGGGGTGAAAGCGGTAAGTTTAGGCAATTTTTTTGCAAAACCTAAAATCAATATCAATCCAACTGCTGCTACAATAAAACGAAACCAAACTAATGTTTGAGCATCAATAACAGAAATCGCTTTTTGGGCTGCAATGGGTAATCCGCCCCACGTTGCAGTCGCTAATAATGCAAGATTAAAACCGAGTAAAGGTTTATGGCTCATACTGAATTTCTCCTTAACTGGCGGCGATAAAACAGTTTATGCCCAGCTGCCGCCGATAATGCACCAAGCACAACAAACATTGCTCCAATATAACTTAGTGTATTTAAATAAGGTTCTGCAAAATGGGTAGGATCAAACCAATAAGCCATTTCGCTAAATATAATCGTTAAAATAGGTATTTGTGGCATTATCATACTGACCTTAGCGACTTCCCAACGGTTTAGAGCTTCAGCATAACAGCCATAGGCAATAATTGTATTCAAGCAACAAAAAATTAAACAGCCTAGTGTAAAGGTCGATAAATTCTGTGTTTGGGCTACATTCGCAAAAGGGGTAAAAACTAACGTACAGCCTGCATAAATAGCCAAGAGAATTTGCTGAGAGTTAAAACGTTGTAGCATCATTTTTTGTGCAAGTCCGTAACAAACCCAGATTAAACTTGCACTAATACCGATGAATACCCCAAGAGAAAAGCTATTCATTTCTACAAAATCGCCAAATCGGTCATTAAAAAAGAGGGGTAAACCAATTAGCAATAAACCTAACCCTAGTTTCTGATGAATACCTAAGCGTTCTTTAAAGAAGAATATGCTACTCAATAACATTGAGAAAGATGAAAGCGGGCTGAGTACTTGGCTAGTTGTTGCAGGAATATATTTTAGCGAAAGGTTATACAAATAGAAATTTGCGGCTAACCCAAGTACCCCTAATAATACAAACCAGCGATATTTAGCAGTAAAAGCGGTCGGTTTTGGCAATTTTTTTGTAAAAAGCAAAATAAAGAATACGCCAAACATTGCTACAACAAAACGAAACCAAACTATTGTTTGAGCATTCATCGCAGTCAGTACAGGTTGTAATGCGATAGGTAGAATGCTCCACATTATTGCTGCAGTGAGTGCTAAAAAAAAGCCAAAAACAGGTTGCTGATTCACTTTTGCCCCCTTAATAAAAAACCCCGCTAATATAGCGAGGTTCTCATCAATCTCATTTGAAGATTATTCAGCAACGATGCTTACATATTTACGGCTTTTTTCGCCTTTAACTTCAAATTTAACTTTACCGTCTGCAGTTGCAAATAAAGTATGGTCTTTACCGATACCTACATTCGTACCAGCGTGGAATTTTGTACCACGTTGACGAACGATAATGCTACCTGCTAAAACAGACTCGCCACCGAAACGTTTAACACCAAGGCGTTTAGCTTCAGAATCACGACCGTTACGAGTTGAACCACCAGCTTTTTTAGTTGCCATCTACTTGATCTCCTCTGAAATTATGCTTGAATCCCAGTGATTTTCACTTCTGTGAACCACTGACGATGACCTTGTTGTTTACGGCTGTGTTTACGACGACGGAACTTAACGATACGGATTTTATCGCCACGACCGTGTGAAACAACTTCAGCTACTACTTTACCACCAGCAACAACTGGGGTACCAATTTTAACATCTTCACCGTTAACGACCATTAACACTGAGTCGAACTCAACTTTTTCACCAGTTGCAACTTCAAGTTTCTCTAAACGAACAACTTGACCTTCGCTTACTCGGTGTTGTTTGCCGCCACTTTGGAAAACTGCGTACATATTTACTCCGCTAAATAGTGCCTTTCGCTTTGCGTTTAGCACTCTCAAATTCATATAAAATAGGTTTGCAATTCTACGCAAAAACTCATCATAGAGCAAGCATCAATTTCATAAAAAACCGATTTTCTTGTAAAAATTTTGTTCAACACCAAGTTACAGTGTTTTTTATAAATAGATAAATAAATTAAAAAGATCTAACCTCCTGAATTTATCAGGATCGTTAGATCTTCTATTCTTATTTCTTTTTTGAAAAGATGAAAGAAAGCGTTAATGAGCTTTCCACTCTCCATTTACAGCTGTGCCTAACACATTGAATTGATTGTCGAATACTGCAAGGTTAGCAATTTTACCTACTTCAATCGATCCTAAATGATCATCAACGTGGATCGCTTTAGCAGGATATAGTGTACACATACGGATCGCTTCTTCAAGTGAAATATCAGTATGTTGAATAACATTACGAATGGACTCAATCATTGTAATGGCGGCACCGCCTAAGCTACCAAACTCATCAATACATTTGCCATCTTTATACAGCACTTTTTTACCGACAAAAATGAAATGATCGATATTTGCTCCTGCTGGGGCAACTGCATCAGTAACAATAATCAGCTTATCGCCTTTTGCTTTTTTCGCAATGCGTACATTACTCCAATCAACGTGTAAGCCATCAACAATAATGCCTGTATAAATATCGCTATCTAACACTGCCCCTACAACGCCACCTTCACGACCAGAACTAATAGGCGACATTGCATTATGTAAATGCGTTGCAAATGAAATACCTTGTTCGATACGCTGTTTAGCTTGCTCATAAGTAGCATTTGAATGCCCAATAGATACGATAATCCCAGCATCTACAAATTTCTGAATATGATCAGCAGTACCATTTTCTGCAGCTAAAGTTAATTTAGTAATCACATCACCGTTATTGCAAAGAAAATCGATCATCTCACCGCTTGCTTCACGAATATATTCAGGGCGATGCACTCCTTTTTTCGCTACACTTAAGTAAGGCCCTTCTAAATGCAAACCCAATGCCTGATTTTTATATTTTGCTAAATAATCACGCATTACTTGTACAGCTTGTTTCATACCTTCATCGGGTGATGTAATAAAGGTTGGTAAGTAGCTTGTTGTTCCTGATTTTAGGTTCGTTTCTTGCATAATCTCAAGCGTACGAACACTAATATCCTCATTAAACATCACGCCACCACAGCCATTTAATTGTAAATCAATAAAACCAGCAGATAAATTTGCCCCGTTAAGATCAATTTTATCAAGCTCTTTCGGTAACTCTTGCTGATGAACAATAACATCAATCTTATCATCTTTAACAATCACAGCGTGTTGATAAAGAACATCATTGCCAGTGTAAATTACACAATTTGTCAGTGCATAATGACTCATTTTCGCTCCTAGCGAGCAACATTTTGCTCTAGCTGTTTGAAATATTTAACTGTTTTAACTTTAAGCTCTTGCGTTGCAGGCTCATCACATACTACGATTGCACGACGATGTAATTGTAACGCACTGATTGTCCATAAATGATTGACAGGGCCTTCCACACAAGCTTGCAGAGCAAGTGCTTTATTATGTCCTGTAACTAAAATTAACACTTCTTCTGCATCTAATAATGTGCCAACACCCACTGTTAAAGCAAATTTTGGGACTTGATTTACATCATTATTAAAGAAACGAGAATTGGCAATTAAAGTATCTTCCGTTAAGGTTTTAATACGAGTACGAGAACTTAACGATGAGGCTGGCTCATTAAATGCAATATGCCCATCAACACCAACACCACCCATAAATAGGTGAATCTTGCCATAAGAACGGATCTTCTCTTCATAACGAGCACATTCTGCATCAACATCTTCAGCCATACCGTCTAATAAGTTGATATTTTGTGGTTGAATATCAATATGATTGAACAAATTCTCGTGCATAAAAGTGTGATAGCTTTCGGGGTGATCTTTCGGTAAGCCGACATATTCGTCCATATTGAAGGTAACCACATTCTTAAAGCTTACTTCTCCTGCTTGATAGAGCTTAATTAACTCTTTATAGGTTTTTTGTGGCGTTCCCCCTGTTGGCAAGCCCAGCACAAATGGCTTTTCTGCCGTTGGTTGAAACGCATTGATCTTATTTACGATATAACGAGCAGTCCATTGACTTACTTGGTCTGCACATTCCAAAGGTACTAAACGCATAATAATCTCCTAAACAAACCATTTTTGAAATAAAACTTCAATTTTTATATTATAAGAGAAAATACACTTCATTTGTAATAATTTTCACCTAAAATTTGAATAAGATCACAATTTTATTTGTGATTACCCAGCTTAAAAAAAGCTAGACCATTATTTTTAAGATATGTTGTTTTTTACATTTAGAACTAATGGGAATAGGGAATAGAGAATGAAGAATAGACGGAACAGGTATTTAGAAAGTAAAAAACACAAGCTAATCCACTTGTAGATTAAGGTTGAGGGAAAAGTCTGCGAGAGTGGATAATAAAATTGATGTAAATAGTATCATCGAGTATTTCATAAACAATTCGATATCCTCTACAAAAAGCTTCACGACTTCCATCTTCTCTCACTCTTCCTATCGCTGTCGGCATAAAACCAATTAAATTGATTTTATCGTATATATCATTCATTAATTTAATGCCACTTTCTATCGAATAAGTATATTCAATAACATTACTTACAATCTCATCAATATGTTTCTGTGCTGTTTGTGTGATGATAATTTTAGGCATATGCTCGCATTTCCATCTCGGAAAGTTCCTTAGCTTTACGTTCCACTAGTGCTTGAGTTTTTGCTCTTGATTCTTCAAATGTTAAAACTTTACCATTTTTGATATCTTCACGAGATTCCCTTAGTTTTTGAGCCAAAAACTCATCATACCCTTTTTCTTTAAACATAAGTTGCTCCTATAAAAACAGACAATTTAGGGTATTGTCTGCTTTTAGTATTGGGTTGTCAAATCAGGCTAATACTTAATAAACTAAAAATTGTTAGTTTTCACCAACCGACAAACCACCTGCCCCGCAGTTTTCTCTTTGATAACTTGCCAGTTTTCAGGCAAATTAAGTGGAGGGTGTGTTTTTTCGGTTTCGATATAAATTAAGCTATTGTTCGCTAACCAGCCATTATTGGCTAGGTGAGCTAATACTTGGGGAACGAATCCTTGATGAAAGGGCGGATCAACAAACACAATATCAAAAGGTTCAGCGGTATTTTTTTGTGCTAAATAGTTCAAACTATCCGTATGAATAACCGTCCCTTTATCGCATTTTAAGCTAATCAAGTTTTTCTTTAATTGCTGGGTGGCATTTGCAAATTTTTCTAAGAAAACCACCGCTTGTGCTTGACGTGAAAGGGCTTCAATACCAAGTGATCCACTGCCTGCGAAGCAGTCTAAACAACGTGCATTCGCAATATCCATCATTAGCCAGTTAAACAGCGTTTCTTTCATTCTATCGGTGGTTGGACGTAAGCCTTCCGCATTAAGAACAGGCAATTTACGCCCACGCCACAAGCCTGCAATTACTCTCACTTCTCCCATTGGCGTGTTTTGCCCAGAATTTCGAACTTTTTTCATACACAATCACAAAAATAGTTATTAAAAATGATAAACTACCGCAAGTTTATTCCATTTTTAAACAAAATGGATTTTTTAATTTTATGAGAGAGCAAAAAATGGCAGAAGAAAAGAAGAAAAAAGGGTTTTGGTCGTGGTTAGGCTTCGGTAAAAAAGAAGAAGCAGAGACAACAGCAGACATTGAGCAAACAGAACAAACAGAGCCAGTAGCACAAATCGAACAGCAAGAAGTCACTTCGTCTTCTGAATTACCTGATAGCGAAATTGCAAAAAAGAGTGAAGAACCGACCGCTTCAGATATTGCCCCTTCTGCACTTACTCAAAGTGTCGAGTATTTACAAGAAAAAGGTGAGCAATTAGCTGATGTTGCAGAGCAAATTGAAGATGCCATAGCAGAAACTATTGAAACAACTCAAGAGAAGATCGCAGATAAAGTTGAACAAGTGAGCGATACCGTTGAGCAATTCAGTGAACAAGTTACCGAAAAGATTGAAACGGTGCTAGACGTTGCTGAAGAGAAAATCGAAGCAGCTCAGCAACAGGTGGAAAACCTTGTTGATGAAGTGATAGATACTATCGAAGAGCAAGTAAAAGAAGAACAACTAGAAGAACAAGCTGAAAATCACACAGTGCTTGATGAAACGGAAACGAGCAAAAATGCAAATTTTGTAGAAGAACAGACCGCTTCTGATGAATATCAAGAGAAACCAAGTAGCGAAGGTGGCTTTTTCAGCCGTTTAATTAAAGGGTTGATTAAAACAAAAGAGAGCATTGGATCAGGCTTTCGCAATTTCTTTCGTGGCAAGAAAATTGATGATGAGCTTTTTGAAGAATTGGAAGAGCAACTATTGATTGCCGATTTAGGAATGCCAACAACGACAAAAATTATTAACAACCTAACGCAACACGCCACAAAGCAACAGCTAAGAGATGCCGAATTGCTCTATCAACAATTAAAATTAGAGCTTGCCGAAGTCTTAAAACCCGTTGCAAAACCATTAGAAATTAGCGAGAAGAAACCGTATGTGATTTTAATGGTCGGCGTAAATGGAGTAGGTAAAACCACTACCATTGGTAAATTAGCTCGTAAATTCCAAGCGGAAGGTAAATCGGTAATGTTGGCAGCTGGCGATACGTTCCGAGCGGCTGCAGTTGAACAATTACAAGTATGGGGTGAACGCAATCATATTCCAGTTGTCGCACAAGCTACTGGGGCGGATTCTGCTTCTGTGATTTTTGATGCAATGCAATCTGCCGCTGCAAAAGGTATTGATGTGTTAATTGCCGACACTGCTGGGCGTTTACAGAACAAAAATAATTTAATGGACGAGCTGAAAAAAATCGTGCGTGTAATGAAGAAATATGATGAAACTGCACCGCACGAAATTATGCTAACCCTAGATGCAGGCACAGGGCAAAATGCGATTAGCCAAGCTAAGCTGTTTAATGAAGCGGTTGGCTTAACTGGGATCACTATTACTAAACTAGACGGCACAGCTAAAGGCGGTGTGATTTTTGCGATTGCGGATCAGTTTAACATTCCTATTCGCTTTATCGGGGTGGGTGAGAAAATTGATGATTTACGCCCGTTCAATGCCGATGAATTTATTGAAGCCTTATTCGCACACGAGGACGAAAAATAATGATCAGATTTCATAATGTAAGCAAAGCCTACAAAGGCGGTGGCAGACCTGCTCTACAAGGTATCAGCTTCCATCTGCAACAGGGCGAAATGGCATATATTACAGGGCATTCAGGGGCAGGGAAGACTACGCTACTTAAACTGATTATGGGGATTGAGCGTGCCAATGGCGGACAAGTTATTTTTAACGGACACGATATTACTCGCCTTGCCGAACACGAATTACCCTTTCTCCGCCGTCAAATTGGAATGGTGCATCAAAATTATAGCTTACTGACTGATCGTTCCATTCTTGATAATGTAGCACTACCGCTGATTATTATGGGTGTTGAACAGTCAATTGTTGAACGTGAAGCAAGAATGGCATTAGAACGAGTTGGTTTGCAAAATAAAGCCAACTTCCTACCGCTTCACCTTTCAGGTGGGGAACAACAGCGAGTTGATATTGCTCGAGCGATTGTGCATCGCCCACAGCTACTTCTTGCCGATGAACCAACGGGCAACCTTGATGATAAACTTTCCTTTGAAATTTTCCGTTTATTTGAAGAGTTTAACAAATCAGGCACTACAGTTTTAATTGCCACCCACGATACTAACATTATCGCCCAGCGTCCAAAGCCTTGCTTGGTGTTAGAAGAAGGGCATTTAAAATGCTAATCAAGGTAGAATAAAGGAAAAGAATAATGCGACATATTTTTAATCATACCCAAACTCGTTATATCTTACGTTCTATCTGGCAAGATCTGATTAAACGTAAATTTGGTATTTTAATGACTGTACTGGTTATTGCAGTCTCACTGACCATTCCTACTGTCAGCTATTTACTCTGGAAAAATACTAGCCAAGCAGCCAGTCAATTTTATCCAGAACCCGAATTAACCGTATATCTGCATAAAAATTTAGCTGAACACGATGTGAATGCAGTGGTTGAGCGTATCCGCCAATTTGATATGGAAAAAATTGAGAGTTTAAACTACATTTCCCGTCAGCAAAGTTTAGAAGAATTTCGGACTTGGTCTGGTTTTGGTAGTGCGTTGGATATTTTAGATGACAATCCACTTCCTGCAGTCGTTGTATTGAAACCGAAAAAAGCCTTTACATCACCTGAAGAGATGCTCACTTTGCGAGATGGATTACAAAAAGTAAAAGGCGTGCAAGAAGTTCGTTTAGATAACGGTTGGTTAGAAAAACTGACTGCTTTAACTCAAATGATTGCTCGTGTCGCGGTAACTTGCACTCTGCTAATGTTTATTGCCGTATTTTTAGTTATCAGTAATAGTGTGCGTTCAGATGTATCAAATAGCCGCCAATCCATTACCGTAATGCAGTTGCTCGGTGCAACAGAGCATTTTATCTCTCGTCCATTTATTTATATGGGAATGCTTTACGGCTTATTGGGTAGCTTATTAGCCATTCTATTTAGTATGCTAACAATCAGCTACTTTACGGGAGTTGTGCGTTATGTGGCTGATATGTTTACCGTTAAGTTTGAACTACATTCTTTCAGCTTCGGTGAAATATTGCTTGTCATTGTTAGCACTGTTTTTCTCGGCTGGCTCTCCGCTCAACTTGCTACTAACCGCCATATTCAAAAACTTGGGGCGAAGTATTAAAAAAGAGATACATACCGATGAGTACAGCAGCTATTTTCAAACAATATCAAGCAATGTTGCAAAACTGGGAATATCTAGTAAAAAATAAAGGTAATCTTACCGCTTGTTTGAAAGAAAAAAATGCTCACTCCAAGGTATGTATTAATAACTTTAATGATTCTATGCTACTGATGAGAATCTACAACTCAGGTAACGAAAATATTTCTAGTCAATTAAATGGATTTAGCAATAATTTAGGTTTGTATATCATTATGGAAGGACGTGATTCCTTTGAATTTTCTAAAAAACACAATATACAAACTCATAGGGGGGATATAATGCTTATTCAGGGAGAATTTGAATATATCAGAAAGATAACAACCCCTGAAAATCACAGAGCTAGTATGATGCATTTAGAGTTATCTCGTCACAGAATAGAAGAATGGAATGATGAACTGAAAAGCGTTATACATCAGAATGGGGCATTACAAAAAATACTATGCCCAAATAAATCGCTACTCAATAAAGTGAAATTACTACTACTGCAATCCCAAGAGCCTAATTATATAGAGGCACTTAAACTAGAATCTCTATCACTGGATATACTTTCTCATTTATTTGAACTAAATAAAGTTACACCTAAACAGAAAACAAAAATTGACGATGTCGTTGATATTATTAAAACCGAATTTCATCATTCTTTAAGTATTGGTTCATTATCTCGTCGAGTGGGTTTAAATGAATGTTATCTAAAACGTGATTTTAAAGCACAACTCGGATTATCTATTGGAGATTATATTCGTCAATTACGCTTAAATACCGCATTGGAATTATTACTCAATGAGAATAAAACTATTAAAGAAGTGATGTATTTTGTCGGTTACTCACATATAGGTTATTTTAATAAAATATTCAAACAGAAATTTGGCTATTTTCCTAACGATATTATTAAATAAACCTAATTACTAGGGCACTAAATAGAGTGCCCTCTAAGATATTAATTAAAAACGATATGTGATATTTGCTTTTATATTACGCAATTCACCATAACTATGACGATCAGGTTGTGTGCGATACTTAGTATTAAAGATATTATTGATATGTAAGTTAAGTTCAATATTTTTATTTACTTGATATCGAGTCATTACATCAGCAACAGTGTAATTCTTTTGACGTACATTTGATATTGCTCTACTCTTAGCCTGCTCAGAGAACCTGCCAGTAATGTTATTCAAATAAGTCTCACTTTGCCAGCGAATGCCGCCACCAATAGTCCAATTAGGTGTTACATTATATGTTGTAAACAGCTTAAACATTGAATGTGGAACACTTTCAGTATTAATTCGCTGCCCTTTACTATCCCTAGCAAGCGTTTGGCTAAAACTTGCTTGAATAAACCAATTATCTTTTATTTTTCCTGCAATTTCTGCTTCCCAGCCCTGAATTTTAGTGCTATCTATCGCCTTATAATACGCTTCTCCATCAGAATGTTTTCCTGCTACTACTGCAAGATGTTTTTTACGAGCATTAAATACAGAGAAAGAGGTATTTAGTAGACCATTTAACCATTCTCCCTTAATTCCTGCTTCAATATTATAGCCTGATGATGGTTTTAAATATTGCCCATTCTGATCTTTTTGTGATTGTGGTACAAACAATTGGCTATAGGAGATATAAGCAGATAGATTATCGCTAAGGTTTAATACTATTCCAGTATAAGGCGTAAACTTACGATTTTTAACAACAATCATATTTTGCGTGGAGCGATTAAAACTTTTATCTTTGTAATAATTATAGCGGCCACCTATTGTCCAATTTAAATAATTATTGATACTAAATTGATTAGCGATATAACCACCAATTTGAGATTTAGCTGAAGATCTTGGCAATTTCTGCATATAATTATTAGGCTTTAAATAATTTGTAATACTGTCTAAATCATAAATGTTAGCTAATTTTCCTAAATTACGCTCACCAAATGCTTTAGTATTATCGTAGCGATAGCCATTGATTCCTAATACGACACTGTGTGAACGACCCGCAAATTCATATTCTCCAGATAATGTTGAGCTTAAACTATGCGTATCAGGAGAAGAACGCCAATATCCAGTAATCATATCGGTACTACCACTAGAATGCTGTATTCCTAGCACACCTGCAACACCATAAGGGTGATCCCATATGCGTTTGGTATAGCTATAATCTGTTTTAATTAACCATTTTGGTGTAAAAGCGTAAGTAAAGGTAGAAAATAGGTTTATTGTTTTTACTTTACTATACGCCCATTGTGGGGCTGGATTCACCTTTGGAGAGAAGTGAGTTAAATAGCCTTCACTATCATAAGTAACAATACTATGAGAAGCACTCGCACTCTCTTTATTTTGTTGGAAACTTCCTCCTAAACTAAAGGTCGCCTGTGGGGAAATATTGTATTCAAATATTGAATATATCCCAATTTCTTGAGCTTTCTCTCTATCTCTCCAAGTTTTCTGAGTGTCAGCAATAACAACTGTTCGCCCACCTATTGAATTGTTTTGATAAGAGCTATCTACGATAGCATTGTAGTAATTCCAACTTCCCATACCTAGTTTTAGGTATGTCTGAGGATGTGATAAAGGACGTTTGCGTATTAAATTAACTGTTGCACTGGGTTCTCCTGAACCATCTAATAGTGCAGATACACCACGAACAACCTCCACTCGATCGTAGAATGCACTTGATAAATTTGCTGTATCATTAAAAGCATCACTAATGGGTATGCCATCTAGTTGATAGTTAGAAATTTGATAGCCTCTAGCATAAAGATGATTATACCCAGCACGGTTTGAACCCCAGATTTGTTGGCTGACCCCAGCACTACGCAATATAGCCTGATCAACACTAGTTATATTCTGATCGCTGATTTGTTTTTCTGTAACTACACTAATACTCTGTGGGAATTGACGAAGTGTCGTTGGTAGCCCTGTAGAACTGAAGGTTCCGGATACTGAGTAACTATCACTTTCTGAATTAACACTGATTTGCTCTAATTGGCTTGGATTACTTGTTTCAGCAGTAGCATAAAATGAACATAACGCCAGCATTAACCCATTATATTTTAAAGATAATTTCATTTTTCCTCCTGAGATATTTCAATAATGACAATATGACTTTCTGAGTAAGCATATGGCTTATGTTCAATGCCCTTAGGTACAACATAAATTTCCCCTTGGTGAATACTTACTTTTTCTTGAGATCGGAAATCAATATGTAAATTTCCATATAAAACAAAAATAACCTTGTCTGTTTCCAAATGATTATGCCACCCATAATCACCATTTACTTTTACAAAGCGAAAGTCAAACTGATGAGAAGAAATAAAATGAGGTTGCCAGTATTCCTTAATTTGTGAAAAAATATTTTCTAAATTCAGAACATTATCTGTTTTCATATAACCTCCATTTATTGAAATGCATCTTTTAGCTGCTGAACAGCTTGAAGTAACTGAGTTGCTCCACCAGCCGCAATATAGTTAGCATTGGGCATATAAACAATTTGTTTATTACGCCACGCTTTCGTTGTTCTTATCAATGGATTGTCGAGTACGGCTTGAGCTGATAGTCCTTGTTGTCCTAGAGAAGATGTACGATCTAAAACGAATAACCAATCAGGGTTATATTTTTGGATATACTCAAAAGAGATAATTTCTCCGTGACCTGAATTATTTAAATTTTTATTTACTGCAGGAATACCTATATCTTGATGTATCCAACTGCTTAGGCGAGAGTTCTCGCCAAAGGCGGAAATTTTATTGCCCGTAATGGAAATAACTAATCCATTTCCCTTTCCTTTGGCAAGAGAACGAGTTTGATCAAATAATAAGTTAATATTCTTTATCAGTTTTTGGCTTTGCTCTTGCTTATCAAAGAGAATACCTAGAGAAGCCAAATGCTGTAATCCAGTTTGTCTAATATTCTGGTTATCCACAGTAAGATCAATTGTCGGAGCTAGTTTAGCTAGGGCATCAAAATTGGCTGCATTTGGCCCTCCAGTAATAATGAGATCTGCTTTATATTGATAAAGTTTTTCATAATCAGGTTCAAATAATGTACCGACTACTTCTGCTTGTTGAAAAATTGGTTGTAAATAATCAATTTGCACAGGGGCTGTTGTTGCTCCAACATTCACACCTAATGTCATTAATGAATCCAATACAGCCCAATCAAACACTGCAATACGCTGTATCGGTAATTTAATTTCTATTTGTCCTCTTGCTGTTTCAATATGTTTAGTATCCATAGCTAGAGCAGATAATGTTGATAAGAAAATTAGAGTAAACCAATAAAATCTTTTGAAGTAGTTCATCATTCCTCCAATTACACAATTAAGAATTGTTATCATTTATTTATTCTAGGAGAAATTGATTTTATGGGTAAGCCTTCTATGAAAGTATTTCCCGATAGTGCTAGATTTTTTCCGTTGTGTGCTAATGTATTTATTACAAGGAGGATGGTGAGTAAGATATGTTTTCTACTTTTCTAAAACAATTATACAATCAATTACCCACCATTTTTTATGATTATTTTACTGCTAAGTGTAATTTTTTAATGATGAAATTAAGCAAGATGCCATATAGTGGTAAAAATAAGATAAGGCTTACAACCAGTTTGAAAGCGTAATCGACAGTACCAATCGCAAACCAATGTTCTGCCATATAAGGATCGCTACTTTGATAGAAAGCAACAGCAAAGAATACAAAGGTATCAATTAAGCTCCCAATGGTTGTCGAACTTGCTGGAGCTAACCACCAATTTTTGCCTTGACGTAAGCGGTTAAATACAAAAATATCCATTAACTGCCCCACTGCATAGCCTGCAAAACTTGCCAATGCGATACGAAATACAAATAAGTTAAATTCGGTTAGAGTTGTCAAACCTTGAAATGTGCCTTCAAAGAAGATCACTGAAATAATGTAACTTGTGATCAAAGCTGGGAACATTACTAAAAAAATAATTCGGCGAGCTAAATCTGCACCAAAAACCCGTACGGTTAAATCGGTGGCAAGGAAGATAAATGGAAAGCTGAACGTTCCCCAAGTTGTTGGAATAACGCTTTCTGTGAAAGGCAGCTTTATTTCAAAAGTAATTTGCACAAGGTAATTACTAATCGTGATAATAAAGATGTGGAATAGCGAGAGTAAACACAAAGAGCGACGCACTTGTGCATCGGAAAAGTTAAGAATAGTCATATTGTACCTTTTTGTTAAAAATTGGGGTTAGGGAACCCAAAATGAAAATAGGGGCGGAATGATACTCGCCATAACGGAAAAATCAAGTAAATTTAGTGCTATGCGACCTTTTCCTAAGGAATATAAAAGTTACAACAAGATTTAGAGTAGCTAAGAGTGGTGTAATTGACAAAATCCCATATCTTTGCCCATTACACCACATTAAACGTCAACGTAGGTACTAGTACTATCAATTTTCATTAGGTTTATCTGATTATCCCTATTCAGTATCTTCTAATACCACCCAGCCACTATCTAACCAGTCACACAGACTATCAAGTAATAATTCAAGTTGATCTTGGTTTTCCACTTTTGAAGCGAGTTTATTCCACGAAATCGCATCACCGTTAGCAATACGGATCAGTAAATTTGCTTCGGCATCATTTAATTCATCAATCCATTCACCATTGACATAAACTCGCAATGGGTTTTCGGTATAAAGAATTTTTACATTTGCATCTTGTTGAATAAATCCCCCCGCTTCCAACACTTCTTGTACTTCATCAGGGTAAAATTCGTTATCTTCGGTTAGTTGTTCATAACGGCGTGAGCTTACCGCAGTGGCTACACTATGAGTAAATAAGGCATCGAATTGTGTTGAATTTGCTAATAAATCAATGAGCTGAGCTTTTAATGTTGCTACCATTTTTGGATCGAGTAACGCATTTGGTTGGACGTTTGGCGATAAGCGGAATGGAATAGCAAATTGTGAGCTTGGTAAGGTTTCTGCTTGATGCTCAATCGTTTTACAGAGATTTTCAATTAAATCGGTTGCATTTGGATAGCGTAATCCGAATGAGAAAGTTAAACAGTCGTCTTGTGCAACGCCGTAGTGAGATAAACGAGATGGCACATATAACACATCACCAGGGGCTAAAATCTCATCAAAAATAATCTCGCCCATATCATCAAAGATACGAATTGGTTGATTAGGTTTAAATTCAGTACTTGGATCACACCATTTACCTAATTGCCAGCGGCGGTGTCCGTAACCTTGCACTAAAAATACATCGTATTCATCGTAATGTCTGCCAACTGAGCCACCAGCAGGGGCATAAGAGACCATAATATCATCACGTTGCCATTGTGGAATGTAATTGAATGCCTGCCATAATGCACCTAATTCTGGCGACCATTGTTCCAAATTTTGTACGAGAACAGACCATTGTTCTGGTAAATTCTCAAAATCTTCCGCAGAAAGTGGACTGCGTTTTAGTGACCATTTTTCGCCCTCCGCTTTTTGGTGAGTTTGAATTAAGCGAGAAATTACCTCTTCTTCTTGGGATAACTCAATAATATCTTGTGGCTCAAATAACCCCACGATTTGTGGTAATCCGTTACGGATAAGAAGCGGTCGTTTTTGCCAATAGTTTTGCAAAAAGTCTTCTGGGCTAATGTTTTCAGGTAAGCAGAATGGGATATTCATTTTTAACTCCTAGGCTTTATTTTTGCTTGCTAGTGTAGCGTATTTTAATGACAAGGTTAAATTTTCATAGATTTTGATGTAAAAAAAATGTTACAGGATATTTTGTTTCTGAGCATATTGTGTGATAATCCGCCGATTTTTATAACTTTTATCGCTAAGGAGTATTTTATGCAAGAAAATCCGCAGAAAAATAGTGCCATTCAACGCTTTCTACGTGGTGTAGAGTGGCTCGGTAACTTATTACCACATCCAATTATTTTATTTATGATGATGTGTGTCATTTTGATTGTGGTATCCGCCATTTTATCTTCAATGGGAGTAAGTGTGCCTGATCCACGTCCAAATGCTAACGGTACAATTGAAGTGAAAAACTTATTAAGTGCCGAAGGTGTTGGCTATATGGTCAGTAGCTTGGTGAAAAACTTCACAGGGTTTGCACCTTTAGGCACTGTATTAGTGGCAATGCTTGGTGTGGGTATTGCAGAAGCATCTGGGTTAATTTCTGCTGGGTTGCGTGGTTTAGTAATTGGTGCACCGAAAAAATTAGTAACATTTACCGTTGTATTTGCAGGGGTAATGTCTAATACTGCAGCAGAATTGGGCTATGTGGTGTTAATTCCATTAGCAGCTATGATTTTCCACGCTTTAGGTCGTCACCCATTGGCTGGTCTTGCTGCAGCATTTGCTGGGGTTTCTGGTGGTTATAGTGCTAACTTGCTTTTAGGTACAGTAGATCCATTGCTCTCAGGTATTACTCAAGAAGCTGCGAAATTGGTTGACCCAAATTACGTTGTAGGCCCTGAAGCAAACTGGTATTTTATGTTTATCAGTACTTTCCTTGTTTCGATTTTAGGTTATTTTGTAACTGAGAAAATTGTTGAACCACAATTAGGTAAATATGATCCTGCAAGTGCGTCTGATACGGAAATTTTAAATAGTAAAGTAGAAAAATTAACGCCATTAGAGAAAAAAGGTTTAGTTTGGGCTGGCGTTGTTGCTCTTGTCTTCTCGTTACTATTAGCGTGGTCTATTGTGCCTGAAGATGGTATTTTGCGTAATCCGAAAACAGGGTTAATTTCAGGCTCGCCATTCTTACACGGCATTGTAGTATTTATCTTTATTTTCTTTGGTATCCCAGGTTATGTATATGGCCGTATAACAGGCTCAATGAAAAATAATAATGATGTTGTTAAAGCAATGTCATCAAGTATGAGTTCAATGGGAATGTACATTGTGCTTGTCTTCTTTGCAGCACAGTTTGTGGCTTTCTTTGGCTGGACAAACTTAGGATCTATCGTAGCGGTAGAAGGTGCAAACTTACTGACTAAACTTGGTTTAACTGGGCCATCGCTCTTTATCGGATTTATTTTAGTGTGTGCCTTTATTAACCTGATGATTTCATCAGCATCTGCACAGTGGGCATTAACTGCACCTATTTTCGTGCCAATGTTAATGTTAGTGGGCTATGCTCCAGAAGTTATTCAAACGGCATATCGTATCGGCGATTCAACAACCAACATCATTACACCAATGATGAGCTATTTTGGCTTAATTATGGCTGTGGCAGTTCGTTATAAAAAAGATACAGGTGTTGGAACACTAATGGCAATGATGATCCCTTATTCGTTCATCTTTATTGTTGGTTGGACAATGTTATTTTACATTTGGGTCTTTGTCTTTGGTTTACCTGTTGGTCCAGGTTCACACACTTATTACCCTGCACCCTAAATTTAACTAAATAGATAGAGCAAGGCACTGACCTTGCTCTACTTTTATTTTCTCATCAATATTTCTCTTATTTTCTCCCAAATGGTATCACCATAATCAAACGTTAGTTGTTGCATAATGTGCTGTTCTTTGATCCTTTCAGGCAAACTTTCTGTATTAGCCACCACATACTCTTGATAAATACTTGCTTGTAGCTCGAAATGCACGCCCGATAATAAATAATACCCTTTACCTAATGTGCCATAAATAATCGCTGGACGTTGTTGGGAATAATAGCCAAGAATTTGATGAGTGGAATCCGATGATGCTACAAATGTTGCCCCACCGTGATAGTAGAATGGCTTACTTTGTTGATCAGCCAAGGTGATTTCAACAATCGCTTTAGATGCTACACTTTCATCATAGTACTGCTGTTGGGTTAAGTCAGGCAAAGAGCCGATCGCTACTCCATCAAATAACGCCAGCTCTCTTTTACCGAATACCTTATAATCTTGTCCTGTAAATTCTAGTTGCTTACAGGCATAATATGCCCCTGCACAGATACCAATATATAATCCCCCCTTCTCAATAAACGCCCGAATTAACTGATTACCCGCACCATTTAATTTGGCACAATAAGGCAGATCCGCTCCTCCTGGGATAATGAATGCAGCAGCATCTTCTAATCCTTGCTGAAGTAGTTGTTCAGTGTTAATAAAATGAGCTGAATACCCCAATTTCTGCGGTATAGCAAGTTGTAGTGATTTCACACCCACTTCACTCGTGCCTTCATCAGCGTAAATATAGACTGGTTTTACCACAATGATTCCTATTTTGTTTTACTTTATAAAATGCTTTTCAGTATAATCTGCCTGCGTTATTCAACCAAGGAGAACCTATGTTCACAGCACAATTAACCCAAACTAAAAGATGGTTAGAAGCTAACCGTGCTTTTGCTTTTATTCTGAAAACTGTAATCGGTGCAAATTTAATTGCTATTTTTGCTCAAATTTCAGTGCCTATGTATCCTGTACCAATTACGGGACAAACGCTTGCATTAACCGTTGTTGGTTTTGCATTAGGGCGAAAAGCCGCTGTATCAGCAGTATTACTTTACTTATTTGAAGGTGCAATTGGCTTACCTGTTTTTGCTAATGCGTCTTCTGGTTTCCAAGCCTTATTAGGCCCTTCAGGTGGTTATTTAATTGGTTTCGTGCCAACCGCTTATGTACTCGGCTATTTTAGCGACAAAGGTGTATTAAACTCATTCTGGAAAAGTGTTGCCGTTGCCTTACTTGCCACAGTAATTACCTTTGTATTTGGGCTTGCACAATTATCGTTATTTGTGCCTGCGGATAAAGTATTAGCCTTTGGTTTATATCCGTTTATCATTGGCGGTGTAATTAAAGCTGTGCTTGCGAGCTTATTAGTCATTCCATCTTATAAATTCTTCTCAAAATTATAGTCGTTTGATTTTAAATCAACTTATTTTAGACCTTGTAGCTTGCAAGGTCTTTTCTTAATAAATTTTGCAAAAAATTCCCACGATCTCATCGCTTACCGCTATAATAGCCGACATTTTTAACTGAATTTATCAATAGGAATCACAATGTCAGCAAAATTTAATGTGAAAACCTTTCAAGGAATGATCCTTGCATTACAAGATTACTGGGCGCAACAAGGTTGTACTGTTGTACAACCATTCGATATGGAAGTGGGTGCAGGTACATCACATCCGATGACTTGCTTGCGTGCATTAGGTCCTGAGCCGATGGCGTTTGCTTATGTACAACCTTCACGCCGCCCGACTGACGGTCGCTACGGCGAAAATCCAAACCGTTTACAGCACTATTATCAATTCCAAGTAGTGATTAAACCGTCTCCAGACAACATTCAAGAACTCTATCTCGATAGCTTAAAAATGTTAGGCTTCGACCCGACTCAAAACGATATTCGTTTTGTAGAAGATAACTGGGAAAACCCAACATTAGGAGCGTGGGGCTTAGGCTGGGAAGTGTGGCTCAACGGAATGGAAGTAACTCAATTTACCTATTTCCAACAAGTTGGCGGTTTAGAATGTAAACCTGTTACAGGTGAAATTACCTACGGTTTAGAACGTTTGGCAATGTACATTCAAGGCGTAGATAGTGTATATGATCTTGTTTGGTCAGACGGGCCACTAGGTAAAACTACTTATGGCGATGTATTCCACCAAAACGAAGTCGAGCAGTCCACCTACAACTTTGAATATGCTGATGTGGATTTTTTATTCAAATGTTTTGAGCAGTACGAAAAAGAAGCGCAATATTTATTGGATCTCGAAAAACCACTCCCTTTACCTGCTTACGAACGCATTTTAAAAGCTGCTCACAGCTTTAACTTATTAGACGCTCGCAAAGCAATTTCTGTGACCGAACGCCAACGTTATATTTTACGCATTCGAGCCTTAACTAAAGGCGTGGCGGAAGCTTACTATGCAAGTCGTGAAGCGTTGGGGTTTCCGGGGTGTAAGAAATAGCTACAATCACAACTATGATGTTTAAAATATGCAGATTGTAAAATGGTCCTCCCACCAAGCCAAATACTTTGCTTGGCAATTAACACGCCAAGCACAAAATGGTACAATCGAATCTCTCGCTTCCACTCTGGTTGATTCTCAAGTGGATTTAAATCCGCACCAAGTTGATGCCGCCTTGTTTGCCTGCCAAAATCCCTTGTCGCACGGCGTGATTTTGGCGGATGAAGTTGGCTTGGGTAAAACCATTGAAGCCGGCTTGGTGATTTTGCAGCGCTGGGCGGAGCGTAAGCGCCATATTCTGATTATTACTCCTGCCAACCTGCGCAAACAGTGGCATCAGGAATTGCAGGAAAAATTTGGTCTGCAAGGCATGATTTTAGAGGCCAAAAGCTATAACGCCGCCAAAAAAGAAGGCGGCAACCCTTTCCGCCAAGATGTACCGATTATCTGCTCCTACCAGTTTGCCAAAGCCAAGGCGGAAGACATCAAGCAGATAGACTGGGATCTGGTTGTAATGGACGAAGCGCACCGTCTGCGCAACGTCTACAAAAAAGGCAATGTCATCGGCAAAACCTTGAAAGAGGCGTTGGCAAACGTTACCAGTAAAGTGCTGCTGACGGCGACACCTTTGCAAAACTCCCTGCTGGAGCTTTACGGCTTGGTCAGCATGATTGATGAGCGCATTTTCGGTGATTTGGACAGTTTTCGCGATCAGTTCGGTGCCAGAGCCACCGAGAAGACTTTATTAAGCCTGCGCCAGCGTTTAAGCCCTGTATGCAAACGCACCTTGCGCCGGCAGGTTCAGGCCTACGTTCCCTATACCCAGCGCCTTGCCATCGTGCAGAAATTTACCCCGTCCGAGCAGGAGCAAGCCTTCTCTTCATTGGTTGCCGACTATCTGCGTCGCCCGAATCTGCAAGCCATGCCCGAAGGCCAGCGGCAGCTGATTTCCTTGGTGCTCTGGAAACTGCTTGCTTCCAGCAGCCGCGCCATTGCAGGCGCCTTGGATACCATGAGCAAGCGTTTGCAAGGCGTGTTGGATCAGTCCAAGCCGCAAGATTTGGTGGAAATCCTCGATGAAGACTATGAAAGCCTGGATGAAACCGCCGAAGAATGGGAGGAAGAAACCGAGCCGAATATTCTGAGTAAAGACGAATACCAAGCCATTGCCGATGAAATCGAAGAACTCAAACACTTCAAAATATTGGCTGAAAATATCCGCGAAGACGCCAAAAGCCGTGCGCTGATAAAAGCGCTTGCCACCGCCTTTGCCAAACTCAAAGAGCTGGGCGCTGCGCAAAAAGCCATTATTTTTACCGAATCCAAACGCACGCAAGATTATCTGCTGCAATGCCTGTCTGAAAGTGAATACGCAGGAGAAAACGGCGAAGGCATTGTTTTGTTCAACGGCACCAATAACGACGAAAAGGCGAAAAAAATCTATAAAAACTGGCTCAAACGCCATGAAGGCAGCGACAAGATCACCGGATCCAAAACTGCCGACACCCGCGCCGCACTGGTGGAATATTTCAAAGAGCAAGGCACCATCATGATTGCCACCGAAGCGGGCGCAGAAGGCATCAACCTGCAATTTTGCTCGCTTATCATCAACTACGATCTGCCGTGGAACCCACAACGCATCGAACAGCGCATAGGTCGTTGCCACCGTTACGGGCAAAAGCACGATGTGGTGGTGGTCAATTTTGTGGATGAAAGCAACGAAGCCGACGCCCGCGTATATGAATTGCTGGAACAAAAATTCCAACTGTTTAACGGCGTATTCGGTGCCAGCGATGAAGTCTTGGGGGCGATTGGTTCGGGAGTGGACATCGAACGGCGCATTGCCGACATTTACCGCCGTTGCCGCCAGCCCGAAGACATCAAAGCCGCTTTTAATGAACTGCAACGCGAGCTTTCGGACGAAATCAACCAAAACATGGTTAAAGCCCGCCAAACCCTGCTGGAAAACTTCGATGAAGAAGTGCGCGACAAACTGCGTATCCGCAACCAAGAAAGCCGCGATGCACTCAAAAAATACGAACGTATTTTAATGGATTTAACCCAAAGCGAATTGGCAAAACATGCCGATTTTGATACAGAAGGGTTTACGCTCAAAAGCCTGCCTGAAAACCTTTCAGACGGCCTCAATACTGTTTCGTTAGGGCGTTACGAACTACCGCGCAAAAGCGGCGAAGCCCATCTCTACCGCATCAATCACCCCTTGGCGCAAGCCATCATCAAACAAGCCAAAAACCGCGTCTGTCCGCCCGTACGCCTGCAATTTGACTATCAGGCGCATGGCAGCCGCATCAGCACGCTGGAAACCTATCGTAGCCAAAGCGGGCAACTGGCCGCCAAGCTGATCAGCATCAGCGCATTAAACGACACCGAACAGCATCTGCTGATTGCCGCCGTTACCGACAACGGCGAACCCTTGCCAGCCGACGACCCCGAAAAACTCTTGAAACTGCCCGTCCGTGTACTCGGTGCAACCGAACAAACAAGCATTCAGACGGCCTTGACCGCTGATATCGATAACCGCCTCCAACAACTGCAAAACGACGCTACAAACCGCAATCTAGGCTACTTTGAGCAAGAAGTGCAAAAACTCGACGACTGGATGGACGATCTCAAACACGGCTTGGAACAAGACATCAAAGAAACCGACCGCGAAATCAAAGAAGCCCGCCGCACCGCTGCCACTACCGCCACGCTGGAAGAAAAGCTGGTTTGGCAGAAAAAACAGCGCGAGCTGGAAAACAAACGCAGCAAACAGCGGCGGGAACTGTTTGACAAACAAGATGAAATTGAAAACCAACGCAACCGGTTGATTGAAGATTTGGAAGAGCAGTTAAAGCAGCAGGTTGATGAAGAAGAATTATTTTTTATTGAGTGGGAGATGAAGTGATGATACGCGCCAGTATTAATATTAAAGGTTTGGTAGAACGTTTGGAACTTTCTCAAGCCAAGGCAATGATGCCTTTATTTGAAGCCATATCAAATGCTATTGATGCAATTCAAGAGCTTAATGATGGATTTCAAAAACATAGCGTTTTTATTAAATTAATATCAGCTAATGATCTTGTTTATCAAAGTGGAGATAATAATTTTATTGTTGATGGTTTTGATGTTGTTGATGATGGTATCGGATTTAATGATGAAAATGTAACGTCATTCAGGGAAGCGTATACTCTGTCTAAAGTTAAACTAGGCGGGAAAGGAGTGGGTAGATTTACATTTTTAAAAGTATTTTCTTCTGCAAAAATTCAAAGTGTATTTACAGACAGTAATAAAAATTATCTACGCGAATTTGATTTTTCTATAAAACATGATTTTCAGGGTATAGATGAAATTAAATCAACAGATCGGAAAATTGGAACAAAAGTTTCTCTGCGGTTAATGGATGAAAAATATAAAAAAGGCTGGCCACAAGATCCCAAAATCATTGCAGAGAGAATTATTGCACATTTTTTAATAAGATTTGCTTCTCGATCATGCCCAAAAATTTTCCTTGAAGCTGATGGACATGAAACCATAAACCTCAACAAGCTTTTTGATTCAACTATCGTTAATCATATCCAAGAGCAATCATTTGAAGTTAAGAAGAAAGTTTTTTCATTGCAAACCTATAGAAATAGAGATGGGCGCACTCGTCATGCTATTCATTTATGTGCAAATGGTCGAGAGGTCGTATCAGGAAAATTGCGTGATTTGCTGCCCGAATTGCCCGATAAATTTTTAGATGATAACCAAGATCCTTACACTTTGATTGTATTAGTAACAGGTGAATATCTTGATGAAAATACCAATCAGGAACGTACCCATATTGTATTTCAATCAGATAATGAATTTGACTATGAAGAAGAGCTGATTTCAAAACAGGATTTATATAAAGAAATAGCAAAAACCTTGAGACCTTTATTGGCGGATGATCTTAAATCCACTAATGAAGAAAAATTATCGAAAATCGAAGAATTTGTTATTGAGGCTCCTGAATACCGCGCTTTGACGCACCCTCGGTATAAAGAGAAACTGGAGCAAAAAATCCAACCAGGATTATCTGATGAAAAATTAGATGAAGCACTACTTCATGTTAAACGTGAGATCGAGGATGAGGTAAAAAAAGAGAGCCGACATATAGCCGCATTATTTGAAACAGAAACATTTGAACAATACCAAGAAAAATTTAAAGAGCTTGCAGAAAAGACCAATGAAATTGGTAAGGCACAACTTGCCGCGTATATTGCTCATCGAAGAACAATATTGGATTTGGTGGGTAGCAGTCTTAAAAAGAAACGTTCAGATGACAAATATCCTCTAGAAAAAGTATTACATAAAATGATTTTTCCTATGGGTGTAACTTCAAAAGATATTTTCTTTGAGCAACAAAATCTTTGGCTAATTGATGAAAGGCTTTGTTATCACACACTTTTAACTTCTGATAAGAAGTTAAAAAGCATATCAGGATTGGAAAATACGTCATTAAAAGAACCTGATATATTTGCTTTTTTCTATGACACGCCTATAGGTGTGTCTGAACCTGATAATTTGCAGGGAGGTGGGGTAGTTATTATTGAATTTAAACGCCCCGGTCGTGATGATTACGATAAAGATCCAGCAGACCAAATTATTCAAAGGTTTAGAGAAATTTCAGAAGGTGATGTGCAAGATATCGATGGCAGAATGGTAAACCCACAAAACTTACGTTATACAGGCTATCTTATAGCAGACTTAACACCATCACTAAGAAATCAAGTTTTTGGAAGATATCATAAGACTGCCGATAATGAAGGATATTTCTACAATTTGGCTGAAGGAAATGGAAATATTGAAATTATTTCTTACGACAAATTAGTTAAAGATGCCTTGCGTCGGAATCGTATACTGTTTGATAAATTGGGGCTGTATAAGGGCTAAGAAGTATGAAAAACCAAAAACTAGAACTCACTTGGATAGGTAAGGACAAGCGCCCTAAGTTGGAGGCGCGGATTTTGTTGGAGGATGCGGAGAAGTCGTATCATGCGCCCACCCGTTCGGAGCAGGCGATTTTTGATAATCGGCTGATTTTTGGTGATAACCTGCTGGCGCTCAAGGCGTTGGAGCAGGAGTTTGCGGGTAAGGTGAAGTGTGTGTTTATCGACCCGCCGTATAACACCGGCAGTGCGTTTGCCCATTATGATGACGGACTGGAGCATTCGATTTGGCTGGGGCTGATGCGCGACCGTTTGGAGATTATCAAGCGCTTGCTGGCGGATGACGGTTCGCTGTGGATTACCATTGATGACAATGAAGCGCATTATTTAAAGGTGTTGTGTGATGAAGTGTTTGGGCGGGGGAATTTTGTAGCGAATGTGGTTTGGCAGAAAAGAACTTCACCTGATAATCGCCTACGACTAGGTAATGCACATGATCATATATTGGTATATGGAAAACAACCTTTAATTCACCAAAAATTCAATCAGTTAGAAGTAAATGATTCTAGGAAAAAAGATTTTAAAAACCCTGATGATGATCCTCGAGGAGCATGGGCTTCAACTGATTTTACTGGAATGACAGGGCACGCTACCGCATCTCAATTCTATACAATTACAGCACCGAATGGGAAACAACATCCCCCTCCTGAAGGAAGGTGTTGGGCAATCAGTGAAGCAACTTTTGAAAAACTGTTAAATGAAAATCGTGTTTGGTTTGGGAAAGATGGAAACTCTCGTCCTAGACTAAAGCGCTTTTTGTCCGAGATGGAAGGGCAAAATGCATGGTCTTGGTGGAGTAATGATGAGGTAGGACATAACCAAGAAGCAAAAAAAGAAATTAATGGTCTTTTTGGTGCAAAAAATCCATTTGATACACCTAAACCAGAACGTCTAATGAAGCGTATCTTAGAGCTAGCCACCAACCCCGGCGATCTAGTCCTAGACTCTTTCGCCGGTTCCGGCACCACCGGTGCAGTCGCGCATAAAATGGGGCGGCGTTGGATTATGGTGGAGTTGGGCGAGCATTGCCACACGCATATTATTCCGCGTTTGCAAAAGGTGATTGACGGCTCCGATCAGGGCGGGATTTCCAAGGCGGTGAACTGGCAGGGCGGCGGCGGTTTCCGTTATTACCGCTTGGCACCGACCTTGATTGTGAACGATGCTTGGGGCAATCCGATTATCAATCCCGACTATAACCCCGAAATGCTTGCCGAAGCGCTTGCCAAGCTGGAGGGTTTTACTTACAGGCCGTCTGAAACTTTGTGGTGGCAGCATGGATTTTCCAGCGAGCGCGATTTTATTTATGTCACCACGCAAACCCTGTCTGCCGAGCAGTTACAGGCGTTGTCGGACGAAGTGGGCGAAAACCAAAGCCTGCTGGTGTGCTGCGCCGCTTGGCGCGGCATCACGTCGGCGCAGGCGGCGGAGCGTTTCCCGAATCTTTCTTTGAAAAAAATCCCGAAAATGGTGCTGGCGCGCTGCGAATGGGGGCATGACGATTACAGTTTGAATGTCGCCAATCTGCCGATGGCGGAGCCTGAACCGATGCCGTCTGAAAAACCATCTGCCACCAAAACAAAGACTGCGAAGGGCAAAAGTGCGGTCGAAAATCAGCAAGATTTTTTTGAGGGGGAAGCGGGCGGTGAGTAAAACGGTAAAAAAACGAGATGTTTCCATCACCCGCTCATCGGCGGCGGAATATTTGACTTTTGTGGCGGCTACGGGTGGCAATTCCCAGTCTGTGGAAATGAGATATGAACATGAGAATGTTTGGCTCACTCAAAAAATGATGGCGACGCTCTACGATGTTTCTATTCCTGCCATCAACCAGCATCTGAAAAGAGTTTTTGACGATGGCGAACTGATGCCGGACGCAGTTATTAAGGAATACTTAATAACTGCCGATGACGGCAAGCAATATCGCACCAAACATTATAATTTGCAGGCAATTATCGCTGTCGGTTTCAAGGTGAATAATGAAAGGGCGGTACAATTTCGCAAATGGGCAACCGGTATCGTTAAGGACTATACCATTCAAGGCTGGACGATGGATGTGGAGCGCTTGAAAAAAGGGCATATGTTCACGGATGAATATTTTGAGCGGCAGCTGGAATATATCCGAGAAATCCGTCTGTCTGAGCGCAAGTTTTATCAGAAAGTAACCGATTTATATGCCACGGCCTTTGATTATGACAAACAGGCGGCTACTACGCGTGAGTTTTTTGCTTTGGTGCAAAACAAACTGCATTGGGCGGTGCATCGCCATACGGCGGCAGAATTGATCGTCGAGCGCGCCAATGCCGATAGGCAGCATATGGGGCTGACGCATTGGGAAGCTGCGCCGCATGGGAAAATCATCCGCTCTGATGTATCTGTTGCAAAAAATTATTTAAGTGAAACGGAAATGACATATCTTGAACGGATCGTTTCGCTCTATCTGGATTTTGCCGAGCTTCAGGCGATGCGGAAAATCCCGATGTCTATGCAGGATTGGGCAAAACGGTTGGATGGTTTTCTTGAGTTCAATGGCAATGAAATCCTGACCGGACCGGGAAAAATTTCACACGAACAGGCAAAATTGCACGCCGAAACTGAATTTGAAAAATACCGCATTGTGCAAGACCGCTTGTTTGAAAGTGATTTTGACCGCCTGTTAAAACAAACGGATAAGGAAAACGGATCATGACCACAAGAATTCAAAACCATATCAACGGGCGTTTGTCTTTGCGCGCGCCGCAGGCACAAAGTCTGGCGAAACTGAAACAGGCGCTGGATGCCGCACCGGAAATACTCAAGCACGGGCGTGATGTGGCGGCGGTGCTTGAAACCCTGAAAGCCGAATTTCCGACCTTGCAGGAGTTTGAACGCGATTTTCCGTCGTTGTGTTTTGCCTTGGCAACGGGGGTGGGCAAAACCCGCTTGATGGGGGCGTTTATTGCCTATCTGCATTTGGCGCACGGCATCAACAACTTTTTTGTGCTGGCGCCGAATCTTACTATTTACAACAAGCTGATCGGCGATTTTTCGCCCAATACGCCGAAATATGTGTTCAAGGGCATTGGCGAGTTTGCCGTGAACCCGCCGCGCGTGATTACCGGCGATAACTATGAGCAGCAAAGTCTTGGGATGGCGGATTTCTTTACCGAAGTGCGCATCAATATTTTCAATATTTCCAAAATCAATTCCGAAGTGCGCGGCGGCAAGGAGCCGCGTATCAAGCGGATGCGCGAGGTATTGGGCGACAGTTATTTCAATTATCTGGCCAATTTGCCCGATTTGGTGCTGTTGATGGATGAATCGCACCGCTATCGGGCGCAAGCGGGAATGCGGGCGATTAATGAATTAAATCCGCTGCTTGGTTTGGAATTAACAGCGACGCCATTTGTAGAATCAACCAAAGCACCCATTCCATTTAAAAATGTGGTGATGGATTATCCTTTGGCGCGGGCGATGGAAGATGGTTTTGTAAAAATGCCTGCGGTGGTAACGCAGCGTAATTTTGATGCGAAAAATTATACGCCCGAGGAAATTGAAAAAATCAAGCTGGAAGACGGCGTGCGTTTGCATGAGAACACCAAAGTAGAGCTGCAAACCTTTGCACGGGAAAACGGCGTGGCGGCGGTGAAACCCTTTATGCTGGTGATTGCCCGCGATACCACGCATGCGGCAGGGTTGCTGGCATTGCTGGAATCCGATGCCTTTTATGGTGGACGTTATGCGGGCAAGGTGATTCAGGTGGATTCCAGCAAATCGGGCAAAGACGAAGAAGAGATGATTGCGCGGCTGTTGGCGGTGGAAAGCGTGGACGAGCCGACTGAAATCGTGATTCACGTCAATATGCTTAAAGAAGGCTGGGATGTCACCAATCTTTATACCATTGTGCCGCTACGCGCCGCCAATGCCCGCACCTTGATTGAGCAAAGCATCGGTCGCGGCTTGCGTTTGCCTTATGGCAAGCGCACCGGCACGGAAGTGGTGGACAGGCTCAATATCGTGGCGCACGACCGTTTTCAGGAAATTATTGATGAAGCTAACAAAGGCGATTCAGCATTACGGCTACAGCAAGTCATTTTAGAACCTGAAAATATGGACGAACAGAAGGTGAGCGTCATTGTACCTAGTAGTGCAGAAAGCCATTTAGGATTGGCAGATACTCATACCACAGCAAGAGACCTACCCATATTCCAAAATGAGACGGAAAAACAAATTGCCCGTAAGGTGATGGAAATTGCTGCTCAATATGAAACTCGTCCACAACAGGTACCAACTTCACAAGCCTTATTGCAAGCAGATATTCAGGCAAAAATCACCGAAGAAGTGAAACAGCAGTTGCAAGGTACGCAAGGCGAATTATTGGCGGATGAGCTGCCCGATGTCGCAGAAATTGTGGCGAAAACCACGCAAGTATTGGTGGCACAAACCATTGATATTCCGCGCATCACCGTGATGCCGGGCGGGGAAGTCAGCACAGGGTTCCACCCTTTTACTCTGGATGTCGGCAATCTGCACTTGCAGCCGGGTGCGCGCGAAATTCTGATTCACAACCTGCATACTGATGAGCAAAGCAGCCTGTCTGCCGAATTGGGGCTGGTCGAGAAACGCCCCGAAGACTATATCGTGCATGCGCTGATTGATTTTGACGATATTGATTACTTCACCCAGTCCGCGCTTTTGTATGACCTGGCAGGACAGATGGT
The DNA here is from genome assembly GCF_053654055.1 of Ursidibacter sp. B-7004-1. NCBI lineage: Bacteria > Pseudomonadati > Pseudomonadota > Gammaproteobacteria > Pasteurellales > Pasteurellaceae > Ursidibacter > Ursidibacter sp. B-7004-1. Next base: position 41,075 of record NZ_JBSIUP010000007.1, read on the forward strand.
GCGGCATTTGCGCAGTTATCTTTCCGAGCCGGAAACGCTGGATGTACTGGATAAAAACCGCCGCCTGATTGCACGGGAAATCCATGCGCAGATGATGGCGCATTTCTGGGAAAAAGCTGCGCATTATGAAGCGCATGTCAGCCGTGGTTTTACTGCGCTCAAGCCCTGCCACTACACCGCTTCGGTAAACGAGCCGGTGCGTTCGGTGCGCGATACGCTTGACGATAAAAGCCGCATCAAACAGATGCTGTTCGGCAACTTTCAAAAATGCCTGTATCCGCTGCAAAAATTTGATTCCGACACCGAACGCCGCTTTGCCGTAATTCTGGAACGTGATGCGCAAAAATGGTTCAAACCGGCTTTGGGGCAGTTTCAGATTTATTACAAACTGGGGAATGCGCAAGCCGAATATCTGCCCGATTTTGTGGCAGAAACAGAAAACAGTATTTTCATGGCGGAAACTAAAGCTTGTGTAGATTTAGAGACCTCAGAAGTACAAGCCAAAGCAGAGGCAGCAAGAGAATGGTGTAAATATGCCACTGATTATGCACTAAAAAATCACTCAAAAAGGTGGCATTACTTGTTAATACCGCATAACGAAGTGATTGAATCTAAAAAACTGGTAGATTTTTTGAGATTTGAGAAAGGATAGAAGAGGTGCTATTAGCGAATTATTAATATCGCACATAACTTTTTCTACTATTGGCATTTTATGGCATAATAATTGGTAAAATTATCAAAATAATATGCTCTTCAAAACTCATTTGGAATGACTTATGACAAAACCCATACTCTTTTTTGCTCATCTCTGCCCCGATACTGAGCCTTTTGTGGCAGAGTTGGCACGGTTAAACGTGGATTATGAAAGCGTAAATATTCTGGAATCAATGGCAAACTATAAACGTTTTCTGTTCTTGCGAGATCGCCATTCCGCTTTCGACCACGCTAAACAAAACCGCTATATCGGTATTCCCGCTTTGTTATTAGCTGATGAGAGAGTGGTTTTGGATAAAGATGAGTTAAGTTCAATGTTTAAATAAAAGTACGGTGCTTCTTGTGAGAGTTTTGTAAAATTTAAGGGAGACTTAATATGCAACCTTACTCAAAATCCCTCAAACCACTTTCACAGAAACTTCGCATTGAACAAACAGATGCAGAAAGAAAATTATGGCAACGGATAAACCGAGATCAGCTTTTAGGTTTTCGTTTTAACCGCCAAAAGCCACTGTTGAATTACATTGTGGATTTTTACTGCCCGAAAGCAAAGTTGATTATTGAATTAGACGGTAGCCAACATTACGAACCGGATTATCAGGAAAAAGACCGCTTGCGTGATGCGGAACTAAACTCACTAGGATTTACCGTAATGCGGTTTAGCAATAATGAAATCTATTTTGAAATTGAAGCGGTGGTAGAGCAGATTTATTTGTTTTTGGAGAAGGTTAGGACAAATCTCCCCTAACCCCTCTTTACTAAAGAGGGGGATCGGATCTCCAAGAATTTAGAGAATTGCGTTCTTCATCAGCAATAGAAAAATTTAAAATGCAAAGTAGCCCACAGAACGTAATTTTTGCACAATTCCAGTCCCCCTCTTTAGCAAAGAGGGGCTAGGGGAGATTTGGTAGAAGTGAAAACAAAGTGAGAGAATAAATAAGCAGTAGGACTTCTAACAACTTTTGCAAATTTTTCCAAAAAATTTACCGCTTGTATAGATAAGATAGTGCTCGTCTTTGGACGGGTGCTAATAAAGTAAGCACTCGTGTGGACACGAGCGCTATCGGGGAATTTAATAGAAAAATAAATAATTCAAAATAGAGAAAAACAAAATGACAACACAAAACTTCCTCGCCGAGATCGGCACTGAAGAGCTGCCACCGAAGGCACTCAAAAAATTAGCGACCGCATTTGCGGAGAATATAGAACAAGAATTAAACCAAGCAGGTTTAGCTTTTGATAAAGTAGAATGGTTTGCAGCACCACGTCGTTTAGCGGTGAAAGTTCTAGGTTTAGCAACCGCTCAACCGAGTAAAGAAATCGAGAAACGTGGGCCTGCGGTGTCGGCGGCGTTTGATGCAGAAGGCAAGCCGACCAAAGCGGCTGAAGGCTGGGCGAAAGGCTGTGGTATTACCGTTGAGCAAGCAGAGCGTATCGCTACTGACAAAGGCGAATGGCTAGTTCATCGTGCGGTGATTGAAGGTCAGCCGACCCGAAACTTACTTGTTGGCATAATCAGTAATTCTCTTGCGAAGTTGCCTATTCCAAAAACAATGCGTTGGGGCGATAAAACCGAACAATTTGTTCGCCCAGTGCATACGGTCACTTTATTGTTAGGCGATGAGTTAATTGAAGGCGAGATTTTAGGTGTCGCAAGCGGTCGCACCATTCGTGGACACCGTTTCCTTGGCGAACGTCAATTCCAAATCGATCACGCTGAACAATACCCACAATTACTGAGAGAAAAAGGCTCTGTGATTGCAGACTTCAACGAACGCCGTTCTGAAATTTTTGCAAAAGCTCAAGCGAAAGCAACCGCTTTAGGTGGTGTAGCAGATATTGAAGACGACTTACTTGATGAAGTAACCTCCCTTGTTGAATATCCGAATGTGCTTGCGGCAAAATTTGAAGAGCGTTTCTTAGCTGTTCCTGCGGAAGCTCTGGTTTACACAATGAAAGGCGACCAAAAATACTTCCCGATTTATGACAAAGACGGAAAACTTCTCCCACACTTTATCTTTGTATCGAACATCAATCCTGATGATCCAAGCAAAATCATTGAAGGGAACGAAAAAGTGGTTCGCCCACGTTTAACCGATGCGGAGTTTTTCTTCAAAACCGACTTAAAACAGCGTTTAGAAGATCAATTGCCACGTTTAGAAACCGTTTTATTCCAACAACAGCTTGGCACATTGCGTGATAAAACCGCTCGTATTGAACAGCTTGCAGGCGAGATTGCAAAACAGATCGGGGCGGACGAAGCCAAAGCTAAACGTGCAGGTTTACTCTCAAAATGCGATTTAATGACGAATATGGTGTTTGAATTTACCGATACGCAAGGCGTGATGGGAATGCACTATGCTCGCCACGACGGTGAAGATGAAGAAGTGGCAGTAGCGTTAAATGAGCAATATATGCCACGCTTTGCTGGTGATGAGTTACCAAAATCGTTGGTAGCGAGTAGCGTAGCCTTAGCCGATAAATTTGACACGCTTACAGGGATTTTCGGTATCGGTCAAGCACCAAAAGGCAGTGCCGATCCGTTCGCTTTACGCCGTGCGGCATTGGGTGCGTTACGCATTATCGTAGAGAAAAACTTACCGCTTGATTTGGCTGAAATTGTGAAAAAATCCACCGCACTTTTCGGCGATAAACTTACGAATACCAATGTGGTTGAAGACGTAGTGGACTTTATGCTTGGTCGTTTCCGAGCGTGGTATCAAGATGAAGGCATTGCAGTCGATGTTATTCAGGCTGTACTGGCTCGCCGTCCGACTAAACCATCTGATTTTGATGCACGAGTGCGTGCGGTATCCCATTTCCGCACACTAGACGCAGCAGAAGCCTTAGCGGTAGCGAATAAACGTGTGAGTAACATTCTGGCGAAAGCAGATATTGCAATTGGTGCGATTGATCTCACCGCTTGTATTGAGCCTGCAGAGAAGGCATTAGCAGAAGCCGTGCTAGCGTTAGAGAAAGAAGTTCAGCCATTGATTGCACAGAGCGACTACACCGCAGTGCTAGATAAATTGGCGAATTTACGTCAGCCAGTAGATAATTTCTTTGGTAACGTAATGGTGAATGCAGAAGATCCAACCCTTCGCCAAAATCGTTTAGCGATTTTAAATACGCTACAAAACTTGTTCCTACAAGTTGCGGATATTTCGTTATTGCAATAATTTCCGTTAATCCGACCGCTTATGGCAACGTAAGCGGTCTTTTTTTAAGAAATTTTACTTATTTGAGATAATCAGGAAGAAAATATGTCGAGAAAAACAGAACTTTTATTTAGTAATCAATGGGACGTGCGTATTAGTGACCCAGGGTTAGAAGGGGCGATGAGCCACTATTTTGAAACAGTTTATTTAAAGTTAGAAGCTCATATTGAAAGTGAAAAGGTATCTTACGAATTTACTCGTACCGTTGAGAAAGAAGTACATACTCACTGTATTTTCCACGATGTTGATGAGTTATTCCGTTTTCTTGCTGAATATCTCGGCCCTGTGGCTTTGGGAAATATTGGAATTAAAATTGGTAAGCTAAGATTAGTATAAGTAGTGCCTAATAAAGAAAATGCACCCTTGCTATTGGTGCATTTTCATTACTTGCAACTAGTAATCCAGTGCTAATTTTCCTGCTGCTTCCACAACAACATCAATCGCTTTACTTTCAGTGCCTTTGATGGTTGATTCGTTTGGAATTTCTTGTTGAGTACGGTTTACAATTACGCCAGATACCATTCCTGAGCGTAAACCTAAAGCAGAACACATTGTAAATAGTGTGCCAGATTCCATTTCAAAATTCATCACATTCAATTCTTGCCATTGTTGTAATGAACCGCGGAAATGGCGGTAAATCTTACCACTAAACGTATCATAACGTTCTTGTCCTGGGTAGAATGTATCTGATGATGCGGTAATACCTACATAAGGTTCAATGCCTTGATTTTTTGCTGCTGCATAAAGCTCATTAGTACAACGGAAATCCGCAACTGCGGGATATTCCAATGGTGCAAAGTGGCGACTTGCTCCGTCTAAACGTACTGCTCCTGTTGTAACAAGCACATCACCTACATTGATATGAGGTTGAATTGCCCCTGTTGTGCCAATGCGTAGGAAGGTACGAACACCCAGTTGTGCTAATTCTTCCACACAAATCGACACTGATGGCCCACCGATACCTGTTGAGCAAACCACAATTGGTTGCCCGTTTACATAACCAAGCCAAGAGGTGTACTCACGAGTAGAAGCCAAAAATTCAGGGTTATCCATTTTTGTAGCAATTCGCTCACTACGAGCAGGATCGCCTGGAACAATAGCCACTTTCGCTCCTTTTAGCATTGCTTTTGTTAAACCTAAGTGAAAAACTTCTGACATACTTTTCTCCTTTCTAATAAGGTTAAATAACGGGAACATTCTACCAAGCAAGCGGTTACTTTCCCTAAATTTTTTGCAAATCTATTTGCAAAAATGTGAACAAGATCAAAGGGAAACGTTTGCCTAAGGTTTTATATCTCGCAAAATTGGGTTCTGCATTGAAATCAATGTTTCTGTGGATTGGATTTCATCAATTAGCTGGATTTTAGTTGCCAAAACTCGATGTAATTCTTCAATAGTATGGGTCATCACTTTAAGAAAAATAGAGTAATTACCCGTAGTGTAATAAGCTTCAACCACTTCATCAAATTGTTTTAATTTGGCAATAACAGCTTCATAATCTTTTGCACTTTTGAGAATAATACCGATAAAACAACATACATCGTAGCCAAGTTTACGTTCGTTGATCCGAATTTTTGTACCTTCAATAATACCTGCTTGACGCATTTTCTCGACACGAACATGAATAGTCCCAGCGCTTACCCCAAAATTTTTCGCCATTTCTGCATAAGGTGTGCGTGCATCTTGGGTTAATACTCGCAAAATTTGTTGATCAAGCTGATCGATTTGGATTGTTGAATGATGATTCGTATGCAAAATTTGCTCCTTTTTTAACTTTCATTAGAATTTATATAAAATATAGCATATATTTTTATGAATTATCTAACACAAAAGGTATTTTATTGGATTTGTATTGAATTATTTGATATTTGATTTAAATTACATTCATCAACTTTGAGAAATTCTTAAATAAAGGAAATTATATGAAAAAGTCATTTATCTTACAGCAACAAGAAATTAGCTTTGTAAAAAACACGTTTACCCAAAACTTAATTGAGCAACTAGATATTATTGAAGTGCAAGGACCGATTCTAAGTGAAGTGGGTAATGGTATGCAAGATAACTTATCGGGTATTGAAAAAGCAGTACAAGTTAATGTGAAATGTATTCCAAATGCGGTTTATGAAGTTGTTCACTCTCTTGCTAAGTGGAAACGCCACACGCTTGCTCGCTTTGGTTTCCAAGAAGGTGAAGGGTTATTTGTACATATGAAAGCGTTACGTCCAGATGAAGATTCACTGGATCCAACTCACTCTGTATTTGTCGATCAATGGGACTGGGAAAAGGTCATTCCTGAAGGTCGCCGCAACTTTGAATATCTCAAAGAGACTGTTCGCTCAATTTATAAAGCAATTCGTTTAACTGAGTTAGCGGTGGAAGCTCGTTTTGATATCCCTTCTATTTTGCCAAAACAGATTACTTTCGTGCATAGTGAAGATTTAGTACAACGTTATCCAAATATGACAGGCAAAGAACGTGAAAATGCGATTTGTAAAGAATTTGGAGCGGTATTTTTAATCGGAATTGGCGGTAAATTATCTGATGGAAAGGCTCACGATGGACGTGCTCCAGACTACGATGACTGGACAACAGAATCAGAAAATGGTTATAAAGGTTTAAATGGCGATATTTTAGTTTGGAATGAAGAACTTGGTACCGCATTTGAATTATCATCAATGGGTATTCGTGTAGATGAGAAGGCATTACGCTTACAAGTTGCACTAACAGGCGATGAAGCTCGTTTAGAAATGGATTGGCATAAAGATTTATTAGCTGGCCGTTTACCACTTTCAATTGGCGGTGGTATTGGTCAATCTCGCCTTGCTATGTTCTTACTTCGCAAAAAACATATCGGTGAAGTACAATCAAGCGTATGGCCAAAAGAGATGCTAGCGAAATTTGAGAATATTTTGTAGTGGAATTTTAATAAAAATGTAGAAGATTAGACTTGATCTGACAAATCATTATAAAAATACAACATCAGTTTTAGTTTTGAATACTGATGTTGTATTTTTTTATAATATCGAATCACCCTCCAAACGCCTCAATCAATTCCCCTGCTTTTTTCACCATTGCTGTTGAACCCACAAAGAACGGCACTCGTTGATGCAATTCAGTTGGTTTTATATCCAAAATCGTATTCACACCATCTGTTGCCATTCCACCCGCTTGTTCTGCTAAAAATGCCATTGGATTTCCTTCATAAAGCAAACGCAATTTGCCATTCGGGTGGCTTTTGGTTGTTGGGTAAATATAGATACCGCCTTTGAGTAAATTACGGTGAAAGTCTGACACTAAAGAGCCGATATAACGAGAAGAGTACGGACGACCTGTTGGTTTATCTTCTTCTTGGCAGAATTTAATAAATTTTTTCACGCCATCTGGAAATTTAAGGTATTGTCCTTCGTTAATTGAGTAATATTTACCCTCATAAGGCATTTTCATATTGGGGTGAGAAAGAATAAATAACCCTAAAGATGGATCATAAGTAAAGCCATTCACACCATTTCCTGTGGTATAAACCAACATTGTCGATGAACCATAGGTAACATAACCTGCGGCAACTTGTTTACGCCCAGGTTGAAGAAAATCTTCCATTGTTACAGGCGTACCAATAGGTGAAACACGTTTATAAATAGAGAAGATTGTACCAACAGAAACATTGACATCAATATTTGATGAGCCATCTAGCGGATCGGTCATTAAAATATATTTTGCATTACGCCCTCGTTCCGTATCAAAAGCAACAAAAGTATCATCTTCTTCAGAAGCAAAACCAGCCACATCACCACGAGCAATTAAGGCCTTTTTCATTGTTTCATTAGCAAACACATCTAACTTCATCTGCGTTTCGCCTTGAATGTTTTCATCACCCGATACCCCTAAAATATCTTGAGTTAGCCCTGCTCGGTTAATATCTCGATGAATAATTTTGGCAGACAAGCGAATAGATGAAAGAATACCACTTAATTCCCCCGTTGCACCTGGGTATTCTGCTTGTCTTTCTACAATAAATTCCCCTAACGTTTTCATTTTCATCTCCTATTAGCTATTCATAACGCTTTGTTTTATTATAGCGTTCATTAAACTTTGCTTTGGAAACAAAGTCTTATTTTGTGAGCTGAATCACACTTTTTCGTATTAAGGAATCCAATGAAACAACAACACGTCCACATTTTAGGGATTTGTGGCACATTTATGGGAGGCGTTGCGATTATCGCACGCGAATTAGGCTACAAAGTAACGGGGTCGGATACGAATGTATATCCGCCGATGAGTACTTTTTTAGAAAAAAGCGGTATTGAAATTATCCCGAATTATGATATTGCCCAGTTAGAACCCGCTCCTGATATGGTTATTATTGGTAATGCAATGAGTCGCGGTAACCCTTGTATCGAATATGTATTAAACAATCAATTAAATTTCACCTCTGGCCCACAATGGCTACACGATCATCTACTCAAAGATCGTTGGGTATTAGCCGTATCAGGCACACACGGTAAAACCACGACCACAGGAATGTTAGCCTGGATTTTAGAACAAGCGGGTATTGATACAGGTTTTTTAATTGGTGGCGTAGCAGGCAATTTTGGTATTTCTGCTCGTGCAGGTAGCAGCCGCTATTTTGTCATTGAAGCTGATGAATACGATTCTGCTTTCTTTGACAAACGCTCTAAGTTTGTACATTACAATCCAAAAACCTTAATTATCAACAATATTGATTTCGATCATGCAGATATTTTTGATGACTTAAAAGCTATTCAACGCCAATTCCACCACCTTGTACGAGCAATGCCACAGAACGGTTGTATTTTATCAGCCAAAGCTGATGATAATGTACAACAAACCTTAGCAATGGGGTATTACAGTGCCTTACAATTTATAGGTAAAGAGAATGAGTGGTATGCCGAAGCGATTGCACAAGATTGCTCACATTTTGCAGTCTATTATCAAGGACAAAAAGCGGGTGAAGTACAATGGGCAATTTTAGGCGAACATAATATGCATAATGGTTTAATGGCAATCGCGGCCGCACATCACGCAGGTGTAGAGATTGCTACTGCGTGCCAAGCTCTGGGTTCATTCATTAATGCCAATCGCCGTTTAGAAGTTAAAGGAACGGTGAATGGAGTAACTGTTTATGATGATTTTGCTCACCACCCAACTGCCATCAATGCCACCATCAACGCTTTGCGTAGTAAAGTTGGAACTGAACGTATTTTAGCCGTTCTTGAGCCTCGCTCAAATACAATGAAAATGGGAGTACATAAAGATGATATTGCTCCGTCATTACACAATGCAGATAGTGTCTTTGTTTATCAACCTGAGACAATTCCTTGGCAAGTTAGCGTTATTACTGAGGCATTAAATCAGCCAGCTTACCATTCATCTGATTTGGATCACTTAGTCGATGAAATCGTAAAACACGCTAAACCTACAGATCATATTTTAGTGATGAGTAATGGTGCTTTTGGCGGTATTCACCAGAAGCTGTTAGATAGATTGATGAAGTAAATTCACTTTTATATTCGTTCATCTAAGTAAATTATTTATCTAAATATTAAATTTAGAGCTTGTTATTGGCTACAAATTTTCTTATAATGTCGAAACGCTTTCACTGATGTATAGATAGCGTCACTTAGTGTAATCATTTACTAGGTGGTATTGCAGATATTGTAATACATAAAATGTTTCCGATTTGGAAACTATAACAAGGTATGACTGTGCCCCCTTAATGTAATTTATTAAGTTTGGTGGTTCGGTTTTTTTATTAGCTAAATTTTAATGGAGCTCTGGTCTAATGCAGAACCAAAGAATCCGTATCCGCTTAAAAGCGTTCGATCATCGTTTGATCGATCAATCAACTGCGGAGATCGTAGAAACAGCTAAACGTACTGGTGCACAAGTTCGTGGTCCAATTCCTTTACCAACGCGTAAAGAGCGTTTTACAGTATTGATTTCACCACACGTTAATAAAGATGCGCGTGACCAATATGAAATTCGTACTCACAAACGTTTAGTTGATATTGTTGAGCCAACAGAAAAAACTGTTGATGCATTAATGCGTTTAGATTTGGCTGCCGGCGTTGACGTGCAGATCAGCCTAGGTTAATTAAGAGGTTATTACAATGATTGGTTTAGTCGGTCGTAAAGTTGGTATGACCCGTATCTTCACAGAAGATGGCGTGTCAGTTCCAGTTACCGTAATCGAAATCGAAGCCAACCGTGTGACTCAAGTTAAAACTCTTGAAAACGATGGCTATACTGCAGTTCAAGTTACAACTGGTTCGAAAAAAGCGAATCGTGTAACTAAGCCTGAAGCAGGTCATTTCGTTAAAGCAGGTGTTGAAGCTGGTCGCGGTTTATGGGAATTTCGTACTGAAGGTGAAGAATTCACTTTAGGTCAAGAAATCAACGTAGACATCTTCACAGATGTTAAAAAAGTAGATGTTACTGGTACTTCTAAAGGTAAAGGTTTTGCTGGCGGTGTTAAACGCTGGAACTTCCGTACTCAAGATGCTACTCACGGTAACTCTTTATCACACCGTGTACTTGGTTCTATTGGTCAAAACCAAACTCCAGGTCGTGTGTTTAAAGGTAAAAAAATGGCTGGACACTTAGGTGCAGAGCGTGTAACCGTTCAATCACTTGAAGTTGTTCGTGTAGATGCTGAGCGTAAATTATTATTAGTTAAAGGTTCTGTGCCTGGTGCAACTAATAGTGATGTTATCGTAAAACCAGCTGTTAAAGCATAAGTCTAGGAGATAGAGATGGAATTACAAGTTGTAGGTGCAAACGCACTAACTGTTTCTGAAACTACCTTCGGACGTGAGTTTAACGAAGCGTTAATCCACCAAGTAGTTGTTGCGTATGCAGCAGGTGCTCGTCAAGGAAGTCGTGCTCAAAAAACTCGTGCTGAAGTGTCTGGTTCAGGTAAAAAACCTTGGCGTCAAAAAGGTACTGGTCGTGCTCGTTCAGGTGATGTTAAATCACCAATCTGGCGTTCTGGTGGTGTAACTTTCGCAGCTAAACCACAAGATCACAGCCAAAAAGTGAACAAGAAAATGTACCGTGGTGCAATCAAAAGCATTCTTTCTGAGCTTGTTCGTCAAGATCGTTTAGTTGTTGTTGATAAATTTGAAATTGATGCACCAAAAACTAAAGTTTTAGTACAAAAATTAAAAGATATGGCGTTAACTGACGCACTTATCATTACTGCGAGCTTAGATGAAAATCTATTCTTAGCAGCACGTAACTTATACAAAGTAGATGTACGTGATGTTCAAGGAATTGATCCAGTAAGTTTAATCGCTTTCGATAAAGTGGTTGTTACTGTAGATGCAGTAAAACAAATTGAGGAGATGTTAGCATGATTCAACAAGAACGTTTGCTAAAAGTGCTTAAAGCACCTCATATCTCTGAGAAAGCAACAAATAACGCAGAAAAAGGCAATACTATCGTTTTCAAAGTCGCTTTAGATGCAAATAAAGTAGAAATTGCAAATGCGGTAGAGCAACTTTTCGAAGTTAAAGTAGATTCTGTTCGTACAGTGGTTGTTAAAGGTAAAACTAAACGTCACGGTGCTAAATCAGGTCGTCGTAGTGATTGGAAAAAAGCGTACGTGACACTTCAAGAAGGTCAATCTCTTGACTTCGTTGAAGGTGCGGCAGAGTAATTCGGAGGAATAGAAAACTATGGCTATCGTTAAATGTAAGCCGACCTCCGCTGGTCGTCGTCATGTAGTTAAAGTTGTTAATCCAGAGCTTCACAAAGGTAAACCTTTTGCAGCACTTTTAGATACTAAATCTAGAACTGGTGGTCGTAACAACTTAGGTCGTATTACTACTCGTCACATCGGTGGCGGTCATAAACAACACTATCGTTTAATTGATTTCAAACGTAACAAATTAGACATTCCAGCTGTTGTTGAGCGTTTAGAATACGATCCAAATCGTTCTGCAAACATTGCATTAGTACTTTATAAAGATGGTGAGCGTCGCTACATTCTTGCACCAAAAGGTTTATCTGTTGGTGATCAAATTCAAGCAGGTGCTTCATCTCCAATTAAAGTAGGTAACTCATTACCAATGCGCAATATCCCAGTTGGTTCAACAATTCATAACGTTGAATTAAAACCAGGTAAAGGCGGTCAAATCGCTCGTTCTGCTGGTGCATATGTGCAAATTATTGCTCGTGAAGGTAACTATGTAACTTTACGTCTTCGCTCAGGCGAAATGCGTAAAGTATTAGCTGAGTGTTCTGCAACCATTGGTGAAGTAGGTAACTCAGAGCATATGCTTCGCGTTCTTGGTAAAGCAGGTGCAAACCGTTGGAGAGGTATTCGTCCAACTGTTCGTGGTACTGCGATGAACCCAGTTGACCACCCACACGGTGGTGGTGAAGGTCGTAACTTCGGTAAACACCCTGTTACACCTTGGGGCGTTCAAACCAAAGGTAAGAAAACTCGCCATAACAAACGTACTGATAAATTCATCGTACGTCGTCGTGGTAAATAATTTTATTCATTAAAAAGAGGTAAGCCATGCCACGTTCTCTCAAGAAAGGTCCTTTCCTTGACCTACACTTGTTGAAGAAGGTAGAGAAGGCGGTGGAAAGCGGGGATAAAAAACCAATCAAAACTTGGTCCCGTCGTTCAATGATCATTCCATCAATGATCGGATTGACCATCGCAGTCCATAATGGTCGTCAGCATGTTCCAGTTTATGTTTCTGATGAAATGATCGGTCATAAATTAGGTGAATTTGCACCGACTCGTACATACCGCGGTCACGCCGCAGATAAGAAAGCTAAGAAATAAGAGGTAAAAGATGGAAACTATTGCAAAACATCGTTACGCTCGTACTTCTGCACAAAAGGCTCGCTTAGTTGCTGACTTAATTCGCGGTAAAAAAGTTGCGCAAGCATTAGAAATCTTAACTTTTACAAACAAAAAAGCAGCAGCTTTAGTTAAGAAAGTTTTAGAGTCAGCTATTGCAAACGCAGAGCACAATGACGGTGCAGATGTCGATGATCTTAAAGTTGCGAAGATTTTCGTTGATGAAGGTCCAAGCATGAAACGTGTAATGCCACGTGCTAAAGGTCGCGCAGATCGTATTTTAAAACGTACAAGCCACATCACAGTGGTTGTGTCAGATCGTTAATCAGTAGGAGAATAACAAATGGGTCAAAAAGTACATCCACATGGTATTCGCCTTGGTATTGTTAAGCCTTGGAGCTCTACTTGGTTCGCGAATACACAAGATTTCGCTGACAATTTAGAAGGCGATTTCAAAGTACGTCAATTTTTAAACAAAGAGTTAGCGAGTGCTTCTGTTTCGCGCATCACTATTGAGCGTCCAGCAAAAAGTATTCGTGTAACTATTCACACAGCTCGTCCAGGTATCGTAATTGGTAAAAAAGGCGAAGATGTTGAAAAATTAAGAAACGCAGTATCTAAAATTGCTGGTGTTCCTGCTCAAATCAACATTGCTGAAGTGAAAAAACCAGAGCTAGATGCAAAATTAGTTGCAGATAGCATCGCGTCTCAACTTGAGCGTCGTGTAATGTTCCGTCGCGCAATGAAACGTGCAGTACAAAACGCAATGCGTTTAGGTGCTAAAGGTATCAAAGTTGAAGTTAGCGGTCGTTTAGGTGGTGCAGAAATCGCACGTTCAGAATGGTATCGTGAAGGTCGTGTACCTCTACATACTCTTCGTGCTGACATCGATTATAACACTGCAGAAGCACACACTACATACGGTGTAATCGGTATTAAAGTGTGGATCTTCAAAGGTGAAATTCTTGGTGGTATGGCTGCAGTGATTGAATCTGAGAAAGAACCAGCGGCACAGCCTAAAAAGGCGCCACGTGGCAAAGGTCGTAAATAAGGAGATCACTGAATGTTACAACCAAAACGTACAAAATTCCGTAAAGTTCACAAAGGTCGTAACCGCGGTTTAGCTGGCGGTACAGAAGTGAGCTTCGGTTCATTCGGTTTAAAAGCGGTTGGTCGTGGCCGTTTAACTGCGCGTCAAATTGAAGCTGCTCGTCGTGCGATGAGCCGTGCGGTAAAACGTCAAGGTAAAATCTGGATTCGTGTATTCCCAGACAAACCAATCACAGAAAAACCATTAGAAGTCCGTATGGGTAAAGGTAAAGGTAACGTTGAGTACTGGGTAGCCTTAATCCAACCGGGTAAAGTTCTCTATGAAATGGATGGTGTTTCAGAAGAAGTTGCACGCAATGCATTTGCATTAGCAGCAGCTAAACTTCCGTTTAAAACCACATTTGTAACTAAGACGGTGATGTAATGAAAGCTCAAGAATTACGTGCAAAAAGTATTGAAGAGCTGAATGGTGAATTAGTAAACCTTTTAGGTGAACAGTTCAAGTTGCGTATGCAAGCAGCCACCGGTCAGCTTCAACAAACCCATCAGTTAAAACAAGTGCGTCGTAGTATTGCACAAGTAAAAACTGTATTAACCGAGAAGGCGGGTGAGTAATGACTGATAAAATTCGTACAGTACAAGGTAAAGTAGTTAGCGACAAAATGGAAAAATCTTTCGTAGTTGCTATCGAACGTACAGTTAAACACCCAATCTATGGTAAGTTTATCCGTCGTACTACTAAACTTCATGTACACGATGAAAATAACGAAGCTAAATTAGGTGATGTTGTTGAAATTAAGGAATGTCGTCCTGTTTCAAAAACTAAATCTTGGACTTTAGTTCGTGTAGTTGAAAAAGCAATCGTTGCTTAATTAACTCAGTTCAAATAAGAAATCCCTAGCAGAAATGTTAGGGATTTTTTTGTAAAATTTTCCTAAAATCTCACCGCTTATTTTTCAAAGTTATATCTCATTTAGGGCTAGCTATAGCAATTGTCAGCGATTTTTATTTTTCCTATCATTTTTAATGTCTTTTATCCTTTGGCTATCTTAGCGGTCTTTAAATTTTCAAAGGAGTATACTCCTTTTACTTGTTATTGACATAACAAGTAAAAGTATTTTGGTGAATAATCTAATGGAAACTACTTGATAAATAATATTACTTAGGAGAATAAATGAAATCACTCAACTCTATGAAATTTTCTTTACTTGCTGTTAGTTCAATTATTCTAGGTGTATTTGGCAGCTCTGCTAATGCATATCAAAGGCTTAGTAAAGACGCAGAATTGCTTCCTTATTTGCATTCTATTGCAGAAGTACATATAGCTCCTTATCTTTCTCGTGATTTAGAAAAGGATGTCAAGATAACTATGGATCGTTATGAAACACAAATGGCTAAATTGGACTTAGATATTCCAAATGCAGTTTGTGAGGACTATATTTTAGTTTGGGGACTTTTAGATAAGGCTTTAGGGATTGAGTTTCTCGTGGATATTCTTGAAAAAGACAAAAATTTAACAATGGAAAAATTAGAAGAGCCTATGTCAGTTTTAAAATTATTTCAAGCTGCTCAAATGGCAATAATAGCAGGAATATCACCTAAAATAATGGCTTGTAACCATAATAGTGTAGTTGATCCTAAAGATTCTCGACCTATTAAAATACAAAAACACCTTATGGAGAATGTGACACCTAGATTTGAAAAACTCAATAAGGAAGGCCGGTTTAATAAGAAAGTTAGCGAGTAGTATTATTTGCATTGCATAAGAAGTCATTATTTTATTTAGATTTGTAAAGTTAAGGAATTAAATTTCATGGTTCAATTAGAAAATTCATTAAGAAATTATATATCTTTGATTTTGGATATATTTTCTTATCTTAATGTTCCTTCTATGTATGTAGAAGAGGTTAAAGCATATTTATTAACCCCTAATATGCCTTATATTGTTGTGGGTGTCGCATTGAGCTATGTTATTATTTGCGGTGTAGTTAATGTGAACTCTGAAAAAAGAGCATTCTTTTTTAATAGTTTGGATATGTTAATTACTTTAATGGTAGTTATTATTCCCATTGTGACTAATATTTTAAATGATAAAAAATATATCAGTGCAGATGTTCAGTTTTGGTTAAATATTTTATTACTCACGATATTATTTTTGTTAATGTGGGTCATAACCTATAGAGCTAATGGAGGAGAGTTTTTTTCTACATTTTTTATGTTTTTAGGAAAAATATTGTTCATATTTGTTCTAGGTGTCATTTTAATTGTCGGTATATTAGTAACGATGTTGGCTATTGCTCTCGCAACGGTGATGAAAAGAGAAAAATATCAGCGTAGAGAAACACATAAAAGAAATCAAGTTAGAACGGCTATTGCACCCGTGGGCGGTACAATATTTGTCATTTGTGGCCTAATGAGATTTTGTATTAAGTATCCAGGTTTTTCGATGCCAGCAAAAGTAGTAAAACAGGTGAAAAATGATGTTTTGGTTAATGATGAGGAAGAGTCAAATGTTTAATTTTGGGGAACAGATTAGAGTACAAAAAATCAGAGGTACTATATGAAAACCATTTCCAGCGAAAAAAATCTTCCTAAACCAAGTGTCGTGGAAGTAGAAAAATATCTTAACTACTGGAAAACACTTGAAAATTATACTGCCCAAGAGGAAGCGTTAAATAAACTTTTTGGTCAGCTTATGCCTAAAAATGAGCTGTTAAGCGATGTTTTATTAAAAGCATCAACGCTAAATGACTTTTATAGCACCAACATTTTTTCTGTGTATTCGGTGGCAAAACATATTCATTCATTAAAGATTGATGAACGTCTAGCAAAGGGAGATGTTACTTTAGTGGGTGACATACAGAGAGTGAGCATAAATAACAAAGAGAAAAATTTTTATTCTTTTGCCACTAAATATTGTAGTCATCATAACCCAAAAGCATTCCCTATTTATGATAGCTATGTTGATAAAATCCTTTGTTTTTTTAATAAAGAATATAAATTTTCATCTTTTAAAAGAGTAGAATTGAGGAATTATGAAACCTTTAAAAGCGTATTATTAGCTTTTCAAAAACATTTTGGCTTAGAAAAATTTGACCTAAAACAGATTGATTGTTATCTATGGTTGCAAGGAAAAGAGTTGTTTAAAAAATCATAATTTACCCTTTTAAACAATAAGTAAAGTAGTAAATATATCTTGAAAACTGACCGCTTGTCGTAATACAAGTGGTGACTTCTCGGTGTAATGGGCAAACCAATCACAGAAAAATCTTTAGAAGTCCGTATGGGTCAAGGTAACGTTGAGTACTGGGTAGCTTTAATCCAACTGGGCGCACGATGAAAATAACGAAGTTAAATTAGATGATGTTGTTGAAATTAATGTGTAGAAGATCAAACCTAATCTGACAGTCCCCGTTTAAAATTACCGTGTCTGTCAGATTAGGTTTGATCTTCTACAAATAAGTTGAATGATTTTGATGTTGTGCTTGAATGTGTAATGGGTAAATCAGTAACAATTTTATCCATTACACCTTTATATCAATAAAGCTAAATAAACTTCTGTATTATTGGGAGTTAAATAATATCAAGTAATTCCACTTCGAAAACTAAAGTACTAAACGGTGGAATTGATGCACCTGCACCACGTTCACCGTAAGCAAGGTTATGTGGAATAGTTAAACGCCATTTTGAACCAACAGGCATCATTGTTAATGCTTCTGTCCAACCTGCAATTACACCGCTTACAGGAAATTCTGCTGGTGTGCCACGTTTAACTGAGCTATCAAATACTGTACCGTCAATTAAAGAACCTGTGTAGTGTACGCGTACCTTGTCTGCTTTGGTTGGTACTTTTCCTGTTCCTTCAGAAAGTACTTCATACTGTAAACCACTTGCGGTTTCTTTCACTGATGCGTGCTTTTTATTCTCTTCTAAGAATGCTTTTCCTTCTACTTCTAACGCTTTGAATGCTTCTGCTTGTGCTGCTTCTGCACGTTGTGAAAGTTCTTGGAGTGCTTGGCTCACTTCGTTTAGTTCTAATGCCGGTGGATTTTGATTTAATACATCAAAAATTCCTTTTACAACCGCTTCAGGTTCAACATCTAAGCCACTGCTTAAAAGTTGCTGACCGATTTGTAAACCAATACCATAACCACCTTTTGCTTCCACACTTTCTAATGCGACTGAATCTAAATTTAAAGACATAATGTTTCCTTATTGTTTGAATGAGTGCCTAATATGGCGATCAATAATTGAAATACAAGAGTAAGCGGTGAGATTTTCCAAAAAATTTGCAAATTTAAGGTATAATCCCACCGCTTATTTTTAATCGAAAAGGAATGAACTAATGCAAAATCCAAAAGATGATGTACTTTATGCTCCTGTTGAATGGCAAGATTGTAGTACAGGTTATACCGATATTCTTTACCATAAATCCACAGATGGAATTGCTAAAATTACCATTAACCGCCCTGAAGTGCGTAATGCTTTTCGCCCACAAACTGTTAAAGAGATGATCCAAGCGTTTTCTGATGCTCGTTTTGATGAAAAAATTGGGGTTATTGTGCTAACAGGGCAAGGCGAGAAAGCGTTCTGTTCAGGCGGCGACCAAAAAGTGCGTGGCGACTACGGTGGTTATAAAGATGAAAGCGGTGTGCATCACTTAAATGTACTAGACTTCCAGCGTGATATTCGTAGCTGCCCGAAACCTGTGGTCGCAATGGTAGCAGGTTATGCAATTGGTGGTGGACACGTTTTACATATGTTATGCGATTTAACGATTGCTGCTGAAAATGCGATCTTTGGTCAAACAGGCCCGAAAGTTGGTTCATTTGATGGCGGTTGGGGTGCAAGTTATATGGCTCGTATCGTTGGACAGAAAAAAGCACGTGAAATTTGGTTCTTATGTCGCCAATATGATGCAAAAGAAGCCTTAGAGATGGGATTAGTCAATACCGTTGTGCCTTACGCTGATCTGGAAAAAGAGACAGTACGTTGGTGTCGTGAGATGTTGCGTAATAGCCCAATTGCCTTACGTTGTTTAAAAGCGGCTTTAAATGCAGATTGTGATGGTCAGGCTGGCTTACAAGAATTAGCAGGTAACGCAACAATGCTATTCTATATGACTGAAGAAGGACAAGAAGGTCGTAACGCATTTAACGAAAAACGTGCACCTGATTTTAGCAAGTTTAAACGTAATCCATAATAAGGAAGGAGAATAGCTAAAATCCGACCTTATATAGCACAAAATAGTTGTTAAAAAGTGCGTTGGGGCATTATAGTAAACGCTTAAACGTACTTTTTCAAAAATCAAAATAATGTGAAAAATAATTCTCAACATTATAAATGTAATTGCTGTTAAAACATTTTTCTTTTAACGTAAAATAAGACCCACGATATTTGGTTTTATCTTCTACAGTTTTTATGTCAATAGTATTTAACTTATATGTATGGTAATTATTTTTCTCAGATTTTGTCATTCCGTTTCTTAATAAATTAAGACTTATTACAATGACATTTTGGGGGAACGGGATCATCACCTCCTTCACTTAAAGGGTGGCAACGGCTAAGACGTTTTGCGGTAAGCCAACTCCCTTTTATTGCACCGTGAATACGAATTGCATCTAACGCATATTGTGAGCAAGTGGGGTAAAATCGACAACGGGGGCCCAGCAATGGGCTAATCACGTAACGATAAAAATGTACCAACCCAAGTAATAAATAGGCTATTAAGCTTGGTTTTGCTTGGTTTGTTGGGCGAGACGAATGTGGCGTTGCCATAGTTTTTCCAAAATCTCGAATAATTCTGCGTTACTTAATTTGCCAATGCCTGCTTTAGCGACAAAAACAAAATCATAACAAGGTAGCTGTTGCTGTTTTAGACGGAAACTTTCTCGAACAATGCGTTTAATTCGATTGCGATCGTGGGCTCGTTTTAAATGTTTTTTGGCAACAGTTAAACCTAAGCGAGGGTTTTCAAGAGAATTTTCTCTTGCAAGAAGGGTTAGTTGTGGAGTGCTTGCACGAAAAGGCTGTTCAAAAACAGCTTTAAATTGAACGGGAGCTAACAGACGTAGCTCCCGAGAAAATGTTAGCTTCACACTAGCCATTTTTAAACTAAGTGTTTTGGCTTATGCTTACTGCTATTACGCAGATAAGCTCTTACGACCTTTAGCACGACGACGTGCTAATACTTGACGACCGTTTTTAGTTGCCATACGAGCACGGAAACCGTGAGTACGAGCACGTTTTAATACTGATGGTTGAAATGTACGTTTCATTTGCTATCTACCTAATAAATTAAATAATATTGGCTATATGCCAAATAAGGATCACGAAAAATAGAGTGCGAATTCTACCGATAAAGAAAGTAAAGATCAAGGTAATTCATCTTTTAGTTAGCGTTTTATTGCTAAAAATAGTACACCAAGTACGATTAAACCAATTCCCGTCCATTCTTGCTCTGTTGGTCTTTCTCCTAAAAAGAGTACCGCAAATAGCGTAACAAATAAGATACTCAATTTATCAATAGGGGCTACTTGTGATGCTGAGCCTAGTTGCAAGGCCTTAAAATAAGCGACCCAAGATGCCCCTGTTGCCAAGCCTGATAGAATTAAAAATGTCCAATTTTTGCTAGTCAATTGCCCAAAAGGTTGCCATTTTCCGCTATAAGTAAGGAAAGCACAAAGAGCGATTAAAATCACAATAGTACGAATGAACGTTGCAAAATCAGAATCAATTCCCTGTAAACCGACTTTCGCAAAAATCGCAGTAAGCGAAGCAAAAATTGCTGACGCTAATGCCCAATAGAACCATTCTTGTGACATAACATTCCTTTTTTAACCTTAAATTGAAGCCGTTATTGTATCAGTAAGCGGTCAAATTCCGCATATTTTTTGCAACTGATTTACCCTTGATTTCTTAGGGCTATTTTGTTAAAAGATTATTTTCATTGAGAATAATTTTATTTTAGGGGGAAGTATGATTCAGCAAATTAAGCAATTTCTGAAAATGGAGTCGGCAGGTGGCGTTTTATTATTGATTTTTGCAACCTTTGCGATGATTTTTGCGAATTCACCATTAAAAGAGCTTTACTTTGACTTTCTTGAAATGCCTGTGAGTATTCAAATTGGATTGTTTAGTATTCATAAACCCTTACTAATGTGGGTCAATGATGGTTTTATGGCGGTATTTTTCATTCTTGTAGGCTTAGAAGTGAAACGAGAAATGCTTGTTGGAGCACTCTCTAGCTATCAAAAAGCGATTTTCCCTGCGATTGGTGCTGTGGGCGGAATGGTTGTTCCCGCACTTATCTATGCTTTATTGAATTTATCTTACCCTGAACACCAATCTGGGTGGGCAATTCCAATGGCGACAGATATTGCCTTTGCGGTAGGCGTACTTGCTTTACTTGGCAAACGTGTGCCTTTTGGATTAAAGATTTTCCTATTAGCGTTGGCAATTATTGATGACCTTGGAGCAATTGTGGTAATTGCCATTTTCTTTTCTCACGAGTTAAGTACGACAGCATTAGTCTCTGCAGCTATTGCGATTGCTGTATTAATTGCAATGAATCGCTTAAAAGTTACCGCTTTGTGTGCTTATTTAGTGGTTGGGATTATCTTATGGGCATCCGTATTAAAATCAGGGGTACACGCTACCCTTGCTGGGGTGATTATTGGTTTTTGTATTCCATTAAAAGGTAAAAATGGCGAAAAACCACTACTTGAATTAGAGCACATTCTTGCTCCTTGGTGTTCTTTTGTGATTTTACCCCTTTTTGCTTTCTCAAATGCTGGCGTATCCTTATCAGGAATGGGGTTACATAGCTTAACTTCAACCTTAACACTAGGTGTTGCACTCGGGCTTATTGTGGGTAAAACATTGGGGGTGTTTAGTTTCAGCTATCTTGCGGTTAAATTAGGGATTGCCAAACTGTCAGATGGTGTAAATTTAAAACAAATTTTTGCCGTAGCAGTACTCTGCGGTATTGGATTCACAATGTCGATGTTCCTTGCTGGATTAGCATTTGGAGGAGAAGAAGCTGATGGTAAATTTATGTCTTTGGCTCGCTTAGGGATTTTAATCGGCTCATCAGTGTCTGCAATACTAGGTTATGTGTTATTAAAACGCTTTACTAAACCTGTAAAATCAGCTAGAGCTGCATAGATAATTAAGAATATGGTCGATTAAGGTTGAGGTGATAGTTGCAATTGTACAAAGAATTACATCACCTCAACTGAATGATTTTCACTCTAATCTCGCCAAACAATTTCACACTCAACAACACAATTTTCAGGGGATTTCCCTTGTAATTTTTGGCGTAGTGTTGCGAACACTTCATCAGCAATTTGTTGATGGTTTTGTTTGATGGAATGAATATGAAAAGGCAATGCATTTAACAGATCGTGATCGTCAAATGTTGCTAAATGGAGTTCCCGATTAAGTAATTTATCCATCTGTTTATGCTCGGTGAGATAGCGTAATACCCCTTCTAAAATCGTGTAAGAGGCGGTAAAGATTGCTTGGGGAAGTCTGCCTAAACGAGCTACAACTTCTTGTAACATCTCATAGCCAGCTTCAGGCTGGTAATTTTTATGCAGAATCCAACCGCCTTGTTCCTGTAAATTTGCTTGTTTTAGACCTTGTTGAAAACCAGCCAAACGAGAAAGGCTCGGCGATAAAGAGAGCTGACCACCAAAATAGAAATACTCACTAAGTTGATAATCCATTGCCACTTTACTTACCACTTCGGCAATTTTCTGTGTATCTTGGCTGATAACATAGCAGAGATCTAAGTTAGAGACATAACGGTCGATTTGAACCACTGGGGTATGTTTCATTATGCTTTTGTAGTATTTCGGATCTTGATGTGTCGGTGCAGTGATCAGCAGGTCGATCTGGCGATCTAACAAACGATCAATCGCTAATTTTTCTTGAGCAGGGTTGTCATCAGAACAAGCAACAACCAGTAATAAGCCATTTTCACGACATAATTTTTCTAAACGTTTTGCTTTAAAAGCAAAGCCGTAGTTGGTTAGATCAGGAATAACCAAGCCAACTACATTCGTTCGTTGCATTTTTAAGGCTTTCGCAGAGGCATTTACGCGGTAGCCACACTCTTTCGCCACCGCTTTTACTTTCTCACAAGTTTCTGGTTTGATACGAAATTGGTCAGCTTGACCATTTAAAATCATACTGACCGTTGTTTTGGATACGCCACTTAATTCGGCAATATCATTGAGTGTAACTCTTTTTCTTGTGAGTGGAATATTCATCGTCTTCCTTGATAGGCAAATCTACGCAGATTTGCCTATTGTACTCTATTTATATTCAATTGCCGAAACTTGTGCGATTTCTAAGGATAATGGTTGAGAAACTTGAATAATATTTTCTCTATTCTCGATAAAAAAGCGTGAAGTCAGCACTTTTTCGCCATCATTGATAAAAATTTCCATTACAGAACGGTCGAAGAAAATTTCGACTTTTTCCAATTTATCCACTTGGCAATATCGAGTTTCGCCAAATTGTGCCATTAGTTCCGTTTGTTCTGATGCACTGCGATCAAGAGAGAGCAAACCGTCTTGATAGCTTAAAGTTAAATGTTGCCCTTGCTCGTTATCAAAAAAACGAATGTTAAGCGGTTGGTTTTGCCATTCAAATTGCAAATAGGCAGTATCTAAATGCTCGATAATTTGGCTATGTTCAATGGTAACTTTTTGGCTGGAATGGCATTGTGCATAAACTTCCACCACTGGTTTTTGGTAAACCTTACCATTCTGCACAGAAAGCTGACGTGGCAAACTGAGCATAGAGTGCCATTTGTAGCGGTCGGTCGGATAGGTTAAATCAGGCAACCCCACCCAACCATATAAAATCCCAGTGCTGTTTTGCACCGTTTGTGGTGCATAGAAATCAAAACCGTAATCTAACTCTTCAATATGTTCAGCGTTAAATTGATGTTGTGATAACTTGCCGATAGCATAGGTTGCGTGGAAATTATTTTGGAATTGTTGCGTTTCACGCAGTTTCCCTTGTGGCGACCACACGAAAATATCCTTACCATTCAGTTGGAACAGATCAGGGCATTCCCACATAAAAACGTTTTGGTTATCAAAATTTGGTAAAGCCAATTCAGCGATAAGGCGTGGTGTATCGTCCAAATTATCCATTTCATAGATTAACGCAGTGCCTGTGAGATCTTGGCGTTGTGCCCCTAATACAAAACGAATTTTGCCTTCCGTTGTAATGTAAGGTTTTGGATCACGAACGTGTTCAGTGTAGCCTTCAGGAGCTTGGTCGATAATGCAGCGTTTTTCCAGTAACGTACCAAACTTGTCAAAAATCGCAATATTTTGATGCGGTACACGCTGATTATCGCTGGCTCGGCGTGTATTACCCGTATAGAATGCGACAATTTTATCTTGCCATAAAATCGCACCACCTGAATAACAACCGTGAGATTCAAACATTTCATCGGGAATTAGGCTATCGGCTTCACTGAAAGTGTGAAAATCCCGAGTAATAAAGTGCTTCCAATGCTTCATTCCGTGTATAGCATCATAAGGAAACCATTGATAGAAAACGTGATAGTGTTCACCATCAAAGATCAAGCCGTTAGGATCATTGAGTAGTCCTGTTGGTGGAGCGAGATGATAAGTTGGTCGGAAGTCTTTATCAGATAGCACTTGCTCACGAATTTGTGCAAGTTCTCCAGTGGATTGAGCGTGTAAGCTCTTATACTTACCTTGATTAAAAATATGCATTGTTTTTATCCTTTTAAATAAGAAACGGCTGACATTAGAAGATAGTGCATTACAACGCACTACTTACAAAAAATCGACTCAATCCAACCGCTTACTATTAAGGGGCTAATACCATTAACTTGCTAAAAATTCATCAAGTTGTTGTTTATTTGGGAGTGCAGACATTGCCCCTTTCGCTGTGGTAGCTAACGCCCCTGACGCATTGGCTTTACGGATAATTTCCGTTAAAACTTGCTCACTTTTCCATTCTGACTGTTGTGATAAGCCAGCAAGTAACCCACTCACAAAAGCATCGCCTGCACCTGTGGTATCAACGGGCTGTAATGCTTTACCCGCCACGACTTTACTCTCACCATTAAGATGATAAATTGCACCATCTTTACCTAAAGTAATGATAATAAGCTTTTCTGGATATTGAGCGGTAATGGCAGATGTCGCTTGCTCAAGGGTTGTCGTATTGGTTAATAGGGTTAATTCTTCTTCAGAGAACTTTAACACATCCGCCATTGCCACAACGCTATTTACTACCGTTTTCATTTCATCAAGAGATTGCCATAAAGATTCGCGTAAATTTGGATCAAATGAGAAGAAACCGCCCGCTTGTTTAATACGGCGAATAGCTTCAATGGTGGTTGAACGAGAAGGATTGTTGATCAACGCAATAGAACAGCAGTGTAACCATTCGTTGCGATTAAAATGCGGTAGATCTGTTACTTCTAAGAATTGATCGGCACTTGGATTGACCATAAAAGTAAAACTACGTTCGCCATTATCAAGCCCAACAATAACCGTTGAAGTTCTTTGTTGTGGGTCGAGAACCATATGCTCAGTAGAAACTTGCTCATTTTGTAAGGTTTGTTGCATAAACTTACCAAGCGGATCATTTCCAACACGCCCAATAAACCCTGTTTCACCACCTAAACGAGAAACCCCAACAGCCACATTTGCAGGTGCACCACCCGCACAGCGTAAATAGTGATTTTCGCCATCTGGAATTAAATCCACAACCGCATCACCTAACACCCAAATTTTGCTCATATTTTATACTCTCTAATTAAAAAATTTATAGAACGAATAGTAGCTAAAACGTTTTAGTTTTGCAATTTAAGAAACTGTTTAGGGCAATTTTTATTTGGGTAGATTAGCAGTTATATTCATCTACTTCTCTACTTTAACCCTCCAATTTATTTTTAATTGCCTCTTATGATGAAAACCCCACACAGTTATGATAAACCCTACCCCACAAAAGATAAACAGCGTATAATCTCTACTTTCGTTTTATACAGAAGTCAAAGGGCAATATAATGAGTCAATTTTTTTATATTCATCCAGAGAATCCTCAACCTCGTTTGATTAACCAAGCGGTTGAAATTATCAAAAAAGGAGGGGTAATTGTTTACCCAACAGATTCTGGCTATGCTCTTGGGTGTGGATTAGGTGAAAAGCACGCAATGGATAAAATTGTGGCTATTCGTAAATTACCTGAAAATCATAATTTTACTTTAGTATGTAGTGATTTATCTGAGCTTTCGACTTATGCGTTGGTAACAAACCAATCTTATCGCTTAATCAAAAATAATGTGCCAAATCCTTACACTTTTATTTTACCTGCAACAAAAGATGTACCTCGCCGTTTACTGACAAAACGAAAAACCATCGGTATTCGAGTACCTGATAATGCGATAGCATTAGCGTTAATTGCTGCACTGGGAGAACCGATTCTCTCTTGCTCGTTAATGCTTCCTGATGAAGAAATTACCCAATCTGACCCTGATATGATTCGAGATTATCTTGAACATCAAGTAGATTTAATTATTCACGGTGGTTATTTAGGTCAAGACCCAACAACGGTGATTGACTTAACCCAAGATAGCCCTGAAATTATTCGAGTTGGCTCAGGTGATCCGACTCCGTTTAACTAATTCCCTAATTTAACCCAAATAATCGACGCTTGTGAAAGCGACAATAAGGAACAAAAATGACAACATTTCGTAAATCAAATAACCCTAAGCGGTCAGATTCTACAAAAAATACACAAACCCCACGCTCAAATCGCCAAACGACTTCTCGTTCACAGGTTGTAAAAAAAGTTGAAAAACCTACCGCTATCAGTGAAGTAAGTGTAACTAAAACCACCAAAGTCGTTGGAGAGAAATTACAAAAAGTATTAGCTAGAGCAGGTCAAGGTTCTCGCCGTGAAATTGAAGAAGTGATTGCAGCAGGACGAGTCAGTGTTGATGGAAAAATAGCAACCTTAGGCGACCGAGTTCAAGTCAGCTCAAGTACCAAAATTCGTATTGACGGGCATTTAGTCAATCTAATCCCAACCCAGAAAGAAATTTGTCGAGTATTGATGTACTACAAACCAGAAGGAGAACTTTGTACTCGCTCTGATCCTGAAGGTAGAGCAACGGTATTTGACCGATTACCACGCATTAGTGGCTCTCGTTGGATTGCTGTCGGACGTTTAGATATCAACACATCGGGCTTACTATTATTTACGACCGATGGTGAATTAGCCAACCGCTTAATGCACCCAAGTCGTGAAGTTGAACGTGAATATTCAGTACGCGTTTTTGGGGAAGTTGATGATGCAATGCTACAACGCTTACGCAAAGGCGTTCAACTTGAAGATGGCCCAGCAAGTTTCAAACAAATTAAAGTTATCGGTGGAACAGGGCTTAATCAATGGTTTGATGTTACCTTAACCGAAGGGCGTAATCGTGAAGTCCGCCGTTTATGGGAGTCTCAAGGTATTCAAGTAAGTCGTTTAATTCGTATCCGCTACGGCAACATTAAACTGGAAAAAAGCTTACCTCGTGGTGGCTGGGAAGAAATGGGATTAGAGCAGGTAAACTATCTACGAGAGTTAGTTGGCTTATCTGCCGAAACAGAAACAAAAGTTGATGTCACCAAAAACCGTCGTCGTACCAGTGCAAGACAGATCAGAAAAGCGGTAAAACAGCATACTAAATACCGTAAAAACTAATAAAATAGTGCTAGGTATTTTTGCCTAGCTATTTTTTTAAGGATCATCAATGACTACTTTCAATCTTCGTTTAAAAGCTAAAAGTGAATTAACGCCACACCCCACAGCTCAATACTGGCGAAAGTGCCAAGTCGAAGAGTTATTTGAAATGCCATTTATGGAGCTCGTTTTTAAAGCTGCTCAAGTTCACCGCGAGCATTTTAATCCGCAAGAAATTCAGCTTTCTACATTACTCTCAATTAAAACAGGTGGTTGCCCTGAAGATTGCGAATATTGCCCACAATCTGCCCGCTATGATACAGGGCTAGAACGCCAAACAATGCTTGAAGTTGAAGAAATTTTAGAAAAAGCCAAAATAGCAAAAGCTCGTGGGGCGAGTCGTTTTTGTATGGGGGCTGCGTGGCGAGGTCCAAAACCAAAAGATATTGATACGGTATCTAAGATCATTTCGGCAGTCAAAGATCTTGGCTTAGAAACTTGCGGCACTTTTGGTATGTTAGAAGATGGAATGGCGGAAGATCTCAAAAATGCAGGATTAGATTACTACAATCATAATTTAGATACCGATCCTGAACGCTACCATAAAGTAATTCATACTCGTAGCCACGATGATCGAATGGACACTCTCGGCAAAGTACGCAATGCGGGCTTAAAAGTCTGTTGTGGTGGTATTGTGGGAATGAACGAAACTCGCCCTGAACGAGCAGGGTTAATCGCAAGTCTTGCAAATCTAGATCCACAACCTGAAAGTGTTCCGATCAATCAACTAGTTAAGGTAGAAGGTACACCTTTAGCAGAAGCGGAAGATCTGGACTGGACTGAATTTGTTCGCACCATTGCGGTAGCTCGTATTACAATGCCAACAAGCTATGTTCGTCTGTCCGCAGGGCGTGGTAATATGCCTGAAGCAATGCAAGCACTTTGCTTTATGGCAGGAGCAAACTCCATTTTCTACGGCGATAAACTACTCACTACCGAAAATCCTGAAGAAGATCACGATAGACAGTTAATGGATAAGTTAGATCTCTATCCGTTAAATTACCAAGCTATCTGACACCTAATAAATTCTATAAGATCTAAAAATAGAAAAAGCGACTTAAATTTTTATATAGTGCAATACATATTTTTCTTAGATATGAAAAAGGAATGTATTCTTTTTATCTCTACTATACCCGAAAATATAATGATTTTTGTGAAGGTTTGGATAAACCTCTAGACATAGGTCTAGAGGTCTTGCAGTCAGAATACTTTATAAATTATTAGTCTTTTTTACGCCCAATAATTTGGCTTAAAATCACTAAGGCGAGTGAGAAGATAATCATTATAGTCGCAAGGGCATTAACTTCAGGCGTTACCCCTGTTTTCACTAATGAGAAGATCTTCAATGGTAATACTTCGTAACTTGCACTGGTTACGAAAGATGAAACAACCACATCATCTAGTGAAATAGTAAAGCTCAATAACCAACCTGACACAATCGCTGGTAATAATAACGGAAGTAAGATCTTACGCAAAATTACCATTTCACTAGCACCTAAATCTTTTGCTGCTTCAAGCATTTTTCCATCAAAATCTTTTAAGCGTGAAGAAACAGTAATTACCACATACGGTAAACAGAATGTGATATGTGCAAATAATAGCGACCAGAATCCTAGTGATACACCAACTAACATAAATAACGCCAGTAAAGAAACTGCCATTACAATATCAGGCGACATCATTACCACAAATAACATTCCGCCCACCGCTTGTTTACCGCGGAAACGATAGCGATATAACGCAATAGAGGTTAATGCACCAATTAAGGTTGCAAAGGTTGCTGAAACGAAAGCAACTGTTATAGAGTTCATTGCTGCTTGGATCAAGGTATCGTTATTAAACAAACGTTCATACCAGTTCCAACTAAAACCTTTCCACGTTAATCCATAGCGATCAGCGTTAAAAGAGTTTACGATTAAAATAATAATTGGAATGTACAAATACGCGTACACCACAAACATAAAGAGGCTTTTAAATACGCGTTTCATTACTCTAACTCCACTTTCTTATTCATTAGTTTATTTGCACGATAGTACACATAAAGCATTAACGCCATTAAGATAGTTAAGGCAATACTGATTGCTGAACCAAACGGCCAGTTACGTGTTACCAAGAATTCACTCTTAATAATGTTACCGACTAGTAATACTTTCGCACCACCTAATAAATCTGCTACATAGAACATTCCCATTGCAGGAAGTAATACTAATAAGCAACCTGCTACAATACCTGGCATTGTAAGTGGAATAATTACTCGAATAAAACGTTGGAATGCATTTGCACCTAAGTCTTTTGCAGCTTCAAGTAAGCGACCATCAATCTTCTCAATGGAAGAATAAAGTGGCAAAATCATAAATGGTAATAGGATATAAACTAAACCAATAACTACTGCAATTTCTGTATTTAAAATACGGATAGGCGTATCAATAATACCTAAACTGAGTAATGTTTCGTTCAAAATCCCTTTTACCCCTAGAAAAATCTTCATTCCATAAATTCGGATCAACGAGTTCGTCCAGAACGGTAATACCACAAGAAATAACAAAAATGGACGGTATTTCGTTGGCAATTTTGCGATCATAAATGCAAAAGGATACCCAATCACTAAACAAATAATCGTTGAGATCCCTGCCATATAGAGCGAGTTCCACAACACTTGTGAATATAGCGGATCAATTAAACGAGTATAGCTATCTATTGAGAATGTAAATTCAATTAAGTTGCTGCTGTCTTTCGTCATAAAACTGGTAAATAGTACCAGTAAATTTGGAATTAAGACGAAAAAAATCAACCAACCGAAAATAACTCCAACAGTAATATTTTGGAATTTATTACTAGCGACCTTCATCGTTGAGTACAACCTCCCAGCCTTCGTGCCACGTTAATGCCACTTTCTGACCTACTGAGTGATCCATATGCGGATCGTCTTCGTTAAAGAATTCACTAACCAATACTTTCATCTGATTATGATCAAGAATAACGTTAGACTCTAACGTCATACCTTTATAAGTACGGTCACTGATATGCCCGATAATCGCTTTTGAACTTTCGTTCTCATCAAGCTCTTCAATCAAGATATCTTCAGGACGAAGTAATACTTTAAGTTTTTGATTTGGGTGAACTGGCATATCTGTATAAATCTCACAGATACGTCCTTCTACGTTCGCTTTTACGGTTTTCTCGCTGACACGCTCGATTACAGTTGCATCGAATACGTTAATTTCACCGATAAAACGTGCAACGAATAAATTACTCGGATCCTCATAAATTTCACGAGGTGAACCATCTTGTTCAATATTTCCTTTATTCATCACAATAATACGATCAGACATTGTTAATGCTTCTTCTTGATCGTGAGTAACGAAAATAAAGGTAATACCTAATTGACGCTGTAAAGCTTTTAGCTCATTTTGCATCTCTTTACGCAATTTGTAGTCAAGTGCAGAAAGTGATTCATCTAATAACAGTACTTTTGGCTTATTAACTACGGCGCGTGCAATTGCAATACGTTGTTGCTGCCCACCAGAAAGTTGAGAAGGTTTACGTCCAGCCATTTCTTCAAGACGAACCATTCGTAAAGCGTCCATTACACGCGGTTTAATTTCACTTTCAGGTACTTTCTGCATTCTTAAACCAAATGCCACATTTTCAAAAATTGTCATATGTGGGAAAAGGGCATAACTTTGGAATACGGTATTGACAGGGCGTTGTTCTGCTGGAATGTTAGACACATCTTGTCCATCCAAAATAATTGAACCTTCCGTTAATTCTTCAAAACCCGCAATTAAACGTAATGCAGTGGTTTTACCACAACCAGATGGACCTAAAATTGTTAAAAATTCACCATCGTTAATGGTAAGATTTAAGTTATCAATAATTGTTTTATCACCATAACGTTTCGTTATAGAACGAAGCTCAATAATTGGTTTTTGATCTAACTTTTCCATTTATTTTTGTTTTCCCCCTAGGGTATTGTTGAGAAAAGGCAAAAATCTGAATAAAAATTCAGCGTGAACAGCGTCATCATAACGCTCTAGAATAATCTACAATAATATAGTGAATAAGGGGGGAATGAAAGTAAAAATTACGAATTTAAGGAATTTGCTTTAATTTTCTATTGTGAAACCAATCATCAAAACTAATGTAAATTTATCTCAATATTGAGTCAAGAAACTCACTCTATTTAAAAATATATAAGTTTAGTTTGGTTTAGTATTGAGACCTTACGTATAGCCCAAAAAATTATGACAACAGCATAGGTTTTCAATACTAAAATAATACTATTAAAAATACCCCAGAATCTCACCGCTTATTTTTAGAATTTATATTCCGTAAAGCCTTTCGCAATTCCCACAACCACCTGAGTGGCTTGTGCCATTACATCAACAGAGATAAATTCAAAACGCCCGTGGAAGTTTTCTCCACCTGTAAATAAATTAGGTGTTGGTAGCCCCATAAAAGAGAGATTTGAGCCATCTGTACCGCCACGAATAGGCTCAAGATTTGGAATGATACCGCTTTGCTCCATTACTTGTTGAGCAATTTCAATTAAATAAGGATAGTTTTTTACCACTTCGTGCATATTGCGGTATTGTTCGTTAATTTCGACTTTACCGCATTTCTCTCCGTAGATCTGTTGCATTTCTGCCATTGTTTGTCGTAAGTATTCTCCATACATTGCCAACTCTTCACGACTAAAACTGCGTAAGATATAGTGCAGTTGGCACTGATCTAAAGCACCGTCAATATGATGCAACAACATAAAGCCTTCACGCCCTTCACTCGTTGCAGGCGTATTGTGTGCTGGTAAACGTTGTTGAAACTCACAAGCTCGTTCAAAAGCGTTGATCATTTTACCTTTGGCTGTGCCAGGGTGAACGCTACGTCCGAAGAAGGTAACTGTTGCGGCGTCCGCATTAAAATTCTCATACTGCAATTCCCCCAAAGGACCACCATCAAGGGTATAGGCAACATCAGCCCCAAATTTTTTCACATCAAAGCCTTCTGTGCCACGCCCGATTTCTTCATCAGTGGTGAAACCGATTCGGATTTTACCGTGGGGAATTTCGGGGTGATTAAGCAAGTACTCTGCCGCAGAAAGAATAATCGCAATACCCGATTTATCATCAGCTCCAAGTAATGAAGTGCCGTCAGTCGTTACTAAAGTGTGTTGTTGCAATTTTAATAAATTAGGGAAATCTTTTGGCGACAGAATATCACCACTGCCTTGCAATACAATATCGTTACCATCGTATTGTTCAATAACCTGCGGTTTAACATCTTTGCCGTTAAAATCTGGGCTGGTATCTACGTGAGCTAATAGCCCTAATACGGGAATATCCTGTGATATATTTGCTGGTAATGTTGCCATTACAAAACCACGTTCATCTAGCTCAACTTCCGTTAGCCCCAGTTCTGTCATTTCATCTCGTAATAGACGGAGCAAATCCCACTGCTGTGGTGAACTTGGAATAGTGGTGCTATTTGGGTCAGAAGTGGTATAAATTTGGGTATAGCGTAATAAACGTGTTAGAAGTGCTGATTTAAAAGCCTGTCTTTCCATTGTGTTTCCTTAATTTTTCTCAACAAAGTGCCATTATTCACATTAGGGCTATTATTCTAGAAAATTCCATAAAAATCTAAAACTCCAAGACATTTTTCTATAAAAAATGATGAAAATCGTAGTGCCTACTCTCACTTCATCAAAATAAAAAGTAGCTTAAAAACAATAAAAAATACAAAATTACAAATTACGCATTACATTTTACATTTCATTGCATTAAATAAACCACCCCCCAAATAATAGATTATTATCAATAAGTTGATTTTTTTATCTTTACACAAGATGTCAACTTTTGTCAAAAATCAATGTGTTTTGGCTCATTATTGGATATGCTGATTTGCATAATCAGTCAATAAAAAGTAGCATTCATTTCGTCATTTAGACAAACAAAATTTTTTTAAGCTACTTTTTATTCGGAGAGAAAATGACTGAAAATCGTTTTATTACTATTTTAGGTTGGATTGCCACTTTTACTGCAGTGTGTATGTATGTTTCCTATCTTCAACAAATTGATCTAAATTTATCGGGCAGTAAAGGCGGTGCGATTCAGCCATTAGCTACCGCAATTAACTGTACACTTTGGGTGGGATACGGTTTATTAAAAACCAAAAGAGATTACCCCGTTGCTCTGGCGAATTTCCCTGGCGTAGTATTAGGATTGATTACGTTTATAACGGCACTTTAAGGAAGAACTACAAGGGCTTAATCAGCCCTTGTTGTACACTAAAACGTTTATCTGATTGTTGGTCTTGCCACTGCATTTGATTAAGCTGATCTTGGGTAATGGCGGTAACGAAAACTTGTGAACCGCTTTGACGTAAACGCTCTGCTAATAAAGCTCTTTTGGTTGGGTCTAGCTCTGATGCAAAATCATCAATTAAAAATAAACATTGACGAGATTTTTGTGTAATTAAATATTCCCCTTGTGCCAAACGTAAGGCACACATCAATAATTTTAACTGTCCACGAGAGAGAACATCTTCCACTGGTAATCCATTGGCTCTAAAACGGAAATCTGCTTTTTGTGGCCCTACCATTGTGTACCCAACAGAGCGATCTCGTTCAAAACCTTGCATTAAAATCTCACTATATTCACTCTCTTTTTCCCAACCTTGATGAAAGCTGACTGTAATTTCTAATTCAGGTAAGAAAAATTGGCAGGTTTTTTCAATTTCAGGGCGAAGAGCCTCAGCGTAGGCTGCTCGCATATCACTCACAAGATGAGCTAATTTGGCTAATTCAATATCCCAAGGGCGTAATTCTACATAGTTTCGAACTTGAGCCAATGCTGCATTTCGTTGTTTAAGTAACCGTTTAAGATTTGCCCAATGGCTATAAAACTCATTATGCTGATGGAACAATCCCCAATCAAGAAAAGCTCGGCGATAGGTTGGTCCACCATTTAACAAAGTTAGTCCTTCTGGTGTAATCACTTGCATTGGCAATAAATGAGCGAGATCGGAGATCTTTTTTCCATCTTCACCATTGATTTTTAGTGTAGTATCGCCCTGTCTGGTTTTTTGTAACCCTACTGACCATTCGTGTTTCGCTTCCTCTACTCTACCGAATAACACAAAATGGTCGTGATCGTAGTTAATTACCCGATTACTGATATGGCTTTTAAAGGATCGACCGTGTCCTAAATAGAAAATCGCTTCAAGTAGGCTTGTTTTACCACTCCCATTTTCACCGACCAAAAAGTTAAAGCCGTGGCTCAATTCGAGATCCACGGCAGTTAAATTACGAAAATTATTGATAATTAAACGAGATAATGACATTACAAGCGGTTAGATTTTTGATTATAAACGCATCGGCATTATTACATATTCTGCCGTTGAATTATCACAATCTTCAATTAAACAGCTTGAGTTTGCATCAACTAAGTTAATACGAACACGTTGGCATTTTAACGTATTTAATACATCTAATAAGTAGCTGATATTAAAGCCAATTTCCATTTCTACATTTTCGTAAGAAACATCAACAATTTCTTCTGCTTCTTCTTGCTCTGGGTTATTTGCTGTTAATTTCAGTAAATTTTGGCTTAATGCTAAACGTACTCCACGAAAACGTTCATTGGATAAAATCGCCACACGCACCAAAGAGCGTTTTAAGGTTTCGGCATCAGCTTCCAATACACGATCTGCATTACGCGGGAATACTCGGCGATAATCAGGGAAACGCCCATCAATCAATTTTGAAGTAAAGACGATACCGTCCATTGATACACGCAAATTATTCGTGCCTATTTCTAAACGTACCGCATTATCGCTATGTCCAACTAAACGAGCTAACTCGAGTACTGCTTTGCGTGGCACAATCACAGAATGTGTTAAAAGCTCTTGGTTTAGTGGAATGGTACAAACCGCAAGGCGATGACCATCAGTGGCAATGGTTCTTAATAAATTTCCTTCCGTTTCAAACTTCATTCCATTTAAAAAGTAACGGGCATCTTGGTTTGCCATTGAAAATTGAGTGGCATCAATTAAGCGAGCAAGAGTTGCTTGATCGATAGTGAAATCTACTTCAGGTTTCCAATCCATTAAATTTGGATAATCCGATGCAGGTAAAGTCGCTAAATTAAATTTGCTTCGATCGGCACGAATTAACGCACGATCTTCTTCGAATTGCACTGAAATCAAGCTATCTTCTGGTAAAGCTCGGCAAATATCTAAGAATTTCTTCGCAGGAATAGTAAATTTTCCTGCGGATTTAACCGCTTGTGCCAGCTCTGCTTGGGTGGTTAATTCTACTTCTAAATCTGTCCCTGTTAATGCAAGGCGATTACCTTCAATTTCGAGTAGAACATTGTTAATAACAGGAAGGCTTGGGCGGCTATTCAATACCCCACAAACCTGTTGTAAAGGTTTTAGTAACTGTTCACGAGTAATTGTAAATTGCATAACCATTCCTTAAGACGATAATTTACGGGTTAAATTAGTATAATCTTCTTGAATACTGCTATCTGTATCACGCATTTCGCTGATTGTTTTACAAGCGTGCATTACGGTAGTGTGATCTCTACCACCAAATTCTCGCCCGATTTCAGGCAAGCTATGGTTCGTCAGCTCTTTTGCTAATGCCATCGCCATTTGACGTGGTCGAGCAACGGATCGTGTTCTACTTTTTGATTTTAGATCCGCCATTTTTATATTGTAATATTCTGCAACTGTTTTCTGAATATTTTCAATCGTAATTAAATGATCGTAAGATGCAATCAGATCTTTTAATGCTTCACGCACCGCATCTACCGTAATCGGACGATGAGTAAAGTTACTCCACGCAATTGCACGATTTAACGCCCCTTCAAGTTCTCTCACATTGGTTCGTAATTTTTGTGCAAGAAAAAAAGCAACTTCTTCTTCTAAATATACGCCACGTTCTTCAGCTTTTTTCATTAAAATTGCGACTCGAGTTTCAAGCTCTGGCGGCTCAATAGCTGCATTTACGCCCCAACTTAAACGGGAACGAATACGCTCTTCAATATTTTCAATGTTTTTAGGAAATACATCAGAAGTTACAATGATTTGTTTACTACGTTCAAATAGTGAATTAAAGGTATGGAAAAATTCTTCCTGTGTAACTTCTTTGTTGGCAAAAAACTGAATATCATCAATCATTAATACATCTAACGAGCGATAAAATTTCTTAAATTTTTCAATAGTATTTGCTTTAATAGCTTTTACCATATCTTGCACAAAACGCTCCGAATGAATATAAACCACCCGAGCATTCGGATTATGACTTAAAATTTCATTACCAATCGCGTGTAATAAGTGTGTTTTACCCAAGCCTGTTCCACCATACAATGAAAATGGATTACAGTGGTTTTCACCAGGGTTTGCCGCAACTTGTTGTGCAACAGCTTTCGCTAGTTGGTTGGATTTACCTTGTACAAAGTTGGCAAAAGTAAGTGTTTCGGTGATGCCTGTGCGTAAATTTGACGGTATGGGATCACTATCTGCCTTTTCTACCACTGGTGCAGCCTGCTGTTCAGTCGGCTTAGTACCAACTCTTAGAGAAATTTTCAGCTCATCATTTTTAGCCAAAAAACGAGCTAAACCTGTAATCTCAGTAATAAATTTATCCTGCACCCAATTTGCCACAAACTGATTTTGAGCATAAAGCACAAGCTCCCCATTAACAAGATCTGCCTGAAGTGGACGTAACCAAGTACTGTAATCTGTTGCGGAAACTTTTGTTTGTAAATGGCTTAGACAATCAGACCAAAGGGAAGACACAATTTGCTCCAAAATAGTAATGAAAAAGGTTTGTTATGATACCTGAAAAATTGCATAAGATCTCACGATCTTACAAAAATTTCTGTGGATTTTATAACAGATCCGAAGAGTTGCTTAAAAGATCAAAGAAATATCGTTAGGTTTTATAAAATTTTCCTATTACTCCCACTACAATTTTGCTATGTAATAATCCAAGATCTATATCTTAAGATTTTTTTAAGATTTATACGCTTAAATACCCCTATATAAATTAGGTTTTATTTTTAGAAGGAAAGCAAAATGTTATCTCGCCGAGAGTTTATTTTAATGAGTGCTGGTGCAGCATTGGTAGTGAGTTTACCCTCTTTTGCCCAAGGTGCTGTAAAACCTGAAAAAGCTATCGCATTGACCCAAGTTTTTGGCGATGGTGTGAAATTAACCGCTGTGGCGGTGGAATATAATCAAGCGGTCAGTTCTGCTGAAATTTCTGCAAAGGATTTCAACGTTGAAGGTAGAACGATTACCAATGTTTTTGTGAGTAATACAGCCAGTGTGGCAGAAAAAGCAGAAACAGGACACTTTGTTATTGTGGAATTATCGCTAGATGATCCGAATTTATCCTTGGAAGACAAAATTCCAATGACAAATGCGACTGTGAGTAGTGATAAACCTAAACGTGGTGGAAAGAAATGGGTTGCTGGCGATAAACCTGCGACTAATCTGATTTTCAAAGACCCACAAGCCACTATTCGTGTGAATAACCAATCTTTAACCACTATGGAAGTGAAATATCCGATTGTTGATGATTTTCAACAGTTAATTTTTGAAGACAAGCAAACGGGTAAAACCTTACGCTACAATCTTTATATTCCAAAAAATCAGCAAGATAAACCTTTGCCTTTAGTGTTATTTATGCACGACGCAGGAGTGACGAGCGAGTTTCATCGAGCAACTTTATTACAAGGTTTAGGGGCGTTATCTTGGGCAAGCCCTGAAGATCAAGCTAAACGCCCTTGCTTTGTACTTGCACCACAGTTTGATGAAGTGATTGTTGATGATAATTCTGAAGCTTCGCCAATGTTGGATACAACCGTTCATTTAATCGAAAAACTGACAAAAGAGTACAACATTGATACTAATCGTCTTTATACCACAGGACAATCGGGCGGTTGTATGATGTCGATTGCGATGAATATCAAGTATCCTGATCTGTTTGCTGCTGCCTTTTTGGTGGCAGGACAATGGAGTGCAGATTTAGTTGCCCCATTAGCCAAAAAGAAATTATGGATCTTAGTTTCTGCTGATGATTTAGGGGCATTTCCTGGTCAAAATGCTATTACTGAACGTTTAGAAAAAGAAGGAGCGAAAATTAGTCGTGCGATTTGGGACGCTCGTTGGAATGCCGATGAATATCGCTTTGCTTATGATGATATTACGGCTGAAAATAGTCCGATTAACTACACCGTTTTTGCTAAAGATACTGTTTTTCTACCGAATGCAAGTAAAGAAGGGGCAAGCGGACACCGTAATACTTGGCGTGTTGCTTATAGCATTGAACCTATTCGTGAATGGTTGTTTGTGCAGCATAGATGATCTTAAACTCTGTCATTGTCCTTTAATAAAAAATTAAAGGGCAAAACCTAATATACCAAAAGTAGTGAATTCACAATAGAAACGACAAAATAAGTACCGAACTCTCAAATTTACAAACTTAATCACTCGGAATAACCGCTTCTCTCGCAATCCAACTAATCCAAGTTTGTTGTAAAAGCGGTTTTAATTCGGCACTATTTGCGGTTAGCATTTCAATCTCTTGCAGAATATTGGCTAATGATGCACTCTGTTCACTTAAATAAGTGAGTAGCCAAAAATCCAGTTGGTTTAAGGCTTGAAAATAGACCCCAAATTCACTGTCTCGCCACACAATCAGTTGAGTGGCTTGAGATGTTAATTCAGCAAATTGCGAGCTAATAAAATCGCTCTCATAACTGCGTAAAAAAGCACAGCCTGATAATTTCATTTCCGTTTGTTCGTCCCACTCAAATGATGACGGTACATTTTCTTGAGACACTTCTGCCAATAGTTGTGTATATTCAAAATCCATTAGCTCAAGAATGGCGGGAGTAAATAACTCTCGCTGTTGGCAAAAAGTGAGAAATTCCCCTGCGATATCTTGGAAATAAGGTGAATGGGCTTTCCCTTCTCGAATAAAGGTTTCTTTGCTTTCTGCCCATTGTGAACTTTCAAGATGCTTTGGCACTTCTACATAGCAACGGTCGATAAATCCTAGTGTGTTATTTCTGACTAAACGGGCGTAAACGGCTAAACGAATGGGATCGTACGAATGCTCTGCCGATATACCTTGCCGAATGGCATTGGCAAGGGCTTGTTGAGTTTCAACAAGTTGATTATGGCTATTTGTGATATCTTTTATGCTCATTCGTTTTCCCCTTTTTCGTTATTTTGCATATTTTTTCTGTAATGTGGCGATATGCTGTACTTCAGCACATAATTCTGAAAAGGGTGGAAAATTAAAATCACGTTCCAATAATGTTGGCGGAATATGGGGTAAACGTTGATAAGTATAATCAAGCAGATCCCAAACCGTTCCTTTTACCGCTTCACCGTGAGTGTCGATCAATAATTCGGGTAGATGACGAAATTCTCCTTTGACTTTATTAAACGATTCGCCACTTTCATTGATAGGCGTGGTTACCGAATGATCTTCATCGTGTCCTGCGATATGAATGTAATTCACTCGGCTCACATCGACATTATCAATAAACACATAAGGATCGAGCAAACCGTGATTAACGCCATTTACATAGATGTTATTTACGTCTAAATGGATACCGCAATCTGCTTCTTGTGCGATCGCATTGAGAAACTCCACTTCATTCATCGTGCTAGTTGGTGAATGTAGGTAGTAAGAGGTGTTTTCCAGAGAAATTCGACAGCCTAAAAAATCCTGTACATCACGAATACGTTGCGCGGTGTGTTTTACGGCTTCATCGGTAAAAGGCATTGGCAAAAGATCATATAAATGCCCTTCACATTCACAATAGCTTAAATGTTCGGAGAAAAAATGGGCGTTATATTGTGTCATTAAGGTTTTGATCCCCTTTAATAACTCTCGATCTAAGGGAGCTTGCCCACCTAATGAAAGCGATAAACCGTGAACAGCGAGGGGAATTCGTTCAGCTACTTGATCAAATTGATAACGAGCTAATCCACCCATTTTGAGCCAGTTCTCAGGGGCAACTTCCATAAATTGAATAATGCTATTATCGGGTAATTGTAAAAAATCAGCGGCTAAATCACGACGATAGCCCAAACCTGCACCCACAATCATTGTTTTCTCCTTTTGGTAAGCGGATAGATTTGCAAAAAAAATTGCAAATCGCCCCGCTTATTTTGTTGAGTTATGGCTTATTTTGAACCGCCACATTTACCTTCGCCGCATTTGCCTTCAGCTGCTTTCATTTTGGGTTCGGCTTTTTTATCGTGTCCGCCACATTTGCCTTCACCACATTTACCTTCGGCTGCTTTCATTTTTGGATCGGCTTTCATCTCATTACCACCGCATTTGCCTTCGCCACATTTACCTTCAGCAGCTTTCATTTTGACGCATTTACCATCTTTCATTTCCATACAGTTATCTGCAGCCATTTTATCCATAGACTTTGTTTCTGCACTTGCTTGAGCTGAAACTGCCATAGCTAATGCACCAGCTAATGCGGTTAATGTTGTTACTTTTTTCATTTGGAACTCCTATTAGTTTTTTGTAAGTTTAAAGAAATCTCAACCACTGACGAGTTGAATGTTTTTTCTGTAAAAAATAATCCACAGAAAAGAACCCTGCACCTTGCATTAAGAGTGGTAATAGCGTTACCAAATAGATCAATGGCATTTTAAAACCGCTATTGCAGACGTTATAACCAAGCCCAGCGTGAACGGCATACCAAGCAACTAAGGTTAAAACCGCCAAACTTAATGCACTAAATCGTGTAAATAAACCGAGAGCAAGCAACACAGGAAAGAGCAGCTCACTCCCCATTGCCACTAGCCAGTTAAAATCGGCAGGTAAAAGATTGAACGGAAATGGAAACTGATCTTGAATTGAAGCAAACCAGTTTTCACCATTCCATTTTTCAATTCCTGCTTCTAAAAATTCATAGGCTAAAAATAGGCGAAGCCCTAATAAGCCTAATCCCGTTGCTGATAAGCATTTAACCTGACACTCTGTCGGTGTTGCTTTTATTAGCATTGTTGTCTCCTTTTATTCACGCTTTGCAAAATTAGACGGAGTGCTTTCTAGGTTCTTACAAAAATTTCAAGATTTTTTGGGAATAAGTTATAAAGG
Organism: Ursidibacter sp. B-7004-1; assembly: GCF_053654055.1. Classification (NCBI taxonomy): domain Bacteria; kingdom Pseudomonadati; phylum Pseudomonadota; class Gammaproteobacteria; order Pasteurellales; family Pasteurellaceae; genus Ursidibacter; species Ursidibacter sp. B-7004-1. The sequence goes on from NZ_JBSIUP010000007.1 coordinate 82,830, forward strand.
AAATAAAATATCATTATTAATCAATTGGTTATGATTAATAAAACTAGAGCAAGGAAATGAGTAATAAGTCGGTTAATAAAGATATTTGTATAGTAATGGGATTCGAGCCTATTGTAGATACGATAGATTAGGTTTTTTTATCGCAATGACATTTTGGGGGAACGGGGTCATCCCCCGATGGCACGAGTTTCCAACTCGCCAAAACAATCTTTTGCAAAAAATTGAGCGTATTAAACCGCTTGTAAGAATTCTAGAACACCCGTGTGGACACTGGTGTTATTGGGGTTAATCTATTACAGTCCCTAAATTTTAGAGTTTTTAATTTTTTGTCTTTTTACTATTTTTAAATTTTGCAACAATTATGATAATAAAAAAAACTATTATTGATTTAGGTAAAGAACTATAAAAAATCTCCCAAGACATCAACCATTCATTATTGTAAATATAATGAATAACCCGATTTGAGAACACAATAAGAATAATTCCTGTATAGAAAACTAAAAATGCAAGAATTAAATAAAAAACATTCTTCATTATTTAATTTCCTCTTATTCATTTTTATCGTCAATCATTAATTCAGAGAATCCCCCCGATGGCGCGAGTTTCCAAACTCGTGCCAAAACAATCGTTTGCAAAAAATTGAACATATTAAACCGCTTGTAAGAATCCTAGAACACCCGTGTGGACACGGGTGTTATCGGGAAAATACCTCCCAACCCCTTATATTTTTTTACTTCCCGCAAGAAAATTTAGTACTTTTATAACTACAACTATAGGAAAAACATCAAAGAAAATTGATATAAAATTTATACTAAAATCAAAACCGGAAAGAATAACTATCATTATATAAAATACTACGGTAGCCAAAACACATTGAGATATAGAAATAAGAAGTTTTTTCATATCACTCAGCTCCTTTATTACTATATTTCTCCAATTTTTTCTTTGTTTCATCAGTTAATATTGAATTAATACTACCTGACAGGGGTTCTGATAAAAAGCCTCTATATCCAAGAGCACTACCAACTGAAGATGATATTACATTTTCCTTAAACGCTTCATTACCACTTTGATTTTTTAAAGTTATACTAGATACCGTATTTATCCCTAAAGCCTGTAATGTATTCGTATTAGCTGTAATCCCTCCCATTAATCCCGACTTCAAAATGTTATTTGCTGTTCCAATTAAATTTGTTGGTGTGATGTCTTTTTTACCCTCTGAATAGGTGCGACTTTCAACAACAAGTTCTCCAACCCCTCCACCTAAAACACCTAATCCAAATTTCTTGGTTCCTGTATTTTCTATCGCATTATTTAAATTTCTAATAATGATAGCTCCTGTATTATTAATATAAGTTGCTCCTACTTTCACATCCTTCCCTAACTCTCCAGCAACATATTTAACATCCCCACCGATACGGGTAACTTCATTGGCTAATACACCTGTTGCTTTAGCCGCACCCATTACGATTGGTTTTGCACCAAACACCACTGATGGAGAGCTATAAATGAGCTCCGCAGTTTCCGAATTTATTCCCGTCAGTTCTGCTAACGCTTTTGCTCCCACTGTTGATGTATATTTGCCTGAATACATTGTTCTCGCTCCTGCCACTGTATTATCTACGCCATACGCAGCAACTGGAACGCCACCTACACAGCCTAATCCCGTTTCACACATCCCTACACCTAAAGCGGTTGCTGCAACGCCACCTGTCGCCTGAGCTAAACCTCCTGCTCGATTCATTACTTGTAAATTTGCATCATCATAATCTTTTACTCGGTAAACATTGTTGTAGTTAAACATTGGTTTTAATATGCCAGCAGCAAAGGCATCATTACCAATCGTACCAACTTGTTTAGACAGTAATGCTCTTTCACTCGCAAATTCCGCACTATTCCCTAAATCCTCCAATGCCTTCGCTTTAGCATATTCTGGATCATCACTTGGAATTTGTGCCGATTGGTTTACCGTATTGCTATCGCCCAAACTCTTTACACTTACAAAATATTGCATTTACTCTTTCTCACTTGATATCTTTAATAAAGCTAATAAGTGAAGATGATACCCATATAACTAAGAAAAATATAATGTTTTTATATACATACTCAAAAGAAAAGAAATAATAACTCTGATCTATAATACCAAGAGTTAAATATCTTTTAATCCATATAGATAGTTGAAAAAACAAGATAATATAAAAAGATAATTTAAAATTTTGCTTTAAATAAAGTAACATCATTTATTTACCCCGATGGCGCGAGTTTCCAAACTCGTGCCAAAAAATCTTTTGCAAAAAATTGAACATATTAAACCGCTTGTAAGAATCCTAGAACACCTGTGTGGACACGGGTGTTCTCAGGGGGATCACCTCCACTCTCAATTTCTGTGTAACTCTCTTTGCTAGCTACTTGGTTGCCTATATAGATATAGCCATTTCTATAACAAGATCTACCGTTTCTCCTACTTTAAGTTCTTCAATGATATAATATATATATATTTTTTTTCCAATCGAAAACTTTTTTATATCTTCTGTTTTATTTAAATATATTCCCGATGAGTATTCATCTCCATTATCACCAATGAATTCAAAAGAATTAACTGTGTAATTATCTTGACCAGCCGAATAAAGTCTAGTTATAGTTCCAGATAATATCTTATGAGGAATAATATTATTTTCTATATTGCACCACCACTCAGATGAATTATATAAACCATATCTACCTTTCAACCCTATATTTGGTTTACTTTTATTTAAAGTCAATTCCTGAACAGCTTTAACATGTTCTATATCACTATCATTTTTCTCTTTTAAATTAAATACCAAGCACATAGAGTTTTCTAAGTTCAAAAGCATACTCACTCCTTATCCATTTTTTCAAATTTAATTATATTCTCATTAAATTTATTAAGACCATCGCTTTTCCCTAACCCAGTATTGACAACCCCGAACCCTTTATTAATAGGTATATCTCTATGTTTTCCCTCTAACTTAAATTGTACTTTATTATTTTCAGCCCAACCTTTTTCTGCCCTCAGCATATTGGGAAACACATATTTTTGAGTTACATAATTACCAACAACTCCAATTTCTTGAAGCATTAAAGATGTCCCTGGTTTTGTTGTAAATTTGACTAACACTCCTTCATAATTCTTAGAATACTCAGCTAAAGGAGAAATAAACGTTTCATTTGTTGCAGGAAGTCTCCCTTCAATTAAGAGACGTTTATAATCAGGCTCAGATAATGTTCTATAATAGATTTCATTGCCGTATTTATCTATTTCAAGATAAGGGCTATATGGATTATCTATTTGGGTCTTAGGTAACGCATTTAAGCCCTGCTTGTAACCTACAGATAGTGCCTTCCCTACAGGAGCAATTTCAGTCATTCCTAAGGCAATCCTTGCCCCTTGAATAGCCGTTACTTCCGTACTCATATCTTTGCCGTAAAGATAATCTACATCCGCTTGCTTATAGCCCTTACGAAATAGCTGCCCAGAAGCTGAGTCAAAACTATTCCAAGCATTTTTTATACAATCACCTGTGAGTGCACAATCCATCGTTGCCGCACCTATACCTTGAATCGTTTCTTTCGGGTTATCCAGTGCATAAGCCGTTGATTTTGCTGTATTCACTACGCTATCCTTTATACTTTGCGGGATAACATGATTGTTAATCTTCGGTTGAACCGCATTGGTGAAAATGCGATGATTTTGTTCATCATAAGCTCTTAATTTATCCGCATAAAGCCCCGTGGCTTTCTTTTCATCGTCCGTTGCTGAAAATAATGCCTGCTTTTTGCCTTCGGCATTGATAAAAGTTTGTTGCGAACCAACCGGTACATCTCCCATAAAACCCGATGAGGTTTTTAAGAATTGGCTTGCTGCGAAGTCGTTTTCTCCAATCATTTTTTCCCAGAAGAAATCGACCTCTTGAGCTGCCTGTGCAATTAAACGTTTTTCTGCTGTTTCCTTATCAATCCCTTGCTCCTTCGCAAATTTCTCTGCATTGTCCTTAATCCATTGTATTTCATCAGGATGCAGTTGCCTGTTAAACTGCTCCGTCCTTAACGCCATCTGTGCCGATTGGTTTACCGTATTGCTATCACCACCTAAACCAGCACCAATCAACGCCCCCAAGCCTGCTGCACTCGCTTGCTGTATCGCATTGCGTTGGTCTTCTGTTAAAGCGGTGTTTTCTTTTAAATAATTTGCAATTTCGGTATTGATATATTCACTCCCCATTGCTGAAAGCGTGCTGGCTGCCACATTACCTCCACCTACTTTGGCTGAGAGATAACCTACTAAACCGTGTAAGGCGATTTTTTGCGGACTGCCATCTTCCCAATTCATATACTGAGCTAAATCACCAACGGCTTTTGCCCCCATCTCTGCCATTATTTGTGTCGCTTCTTGTCGCTCTTGAATTGCCTGTAA
>NZ_JBSIUP010000008.1:0-84965 GCF_053654055.1 Ursidibacter sp. B-7004-1
CCAATTGATTTTGCCTATTATCTAAGTAACGAAGCGGTCGTTTAGAGTGAAAGATTTACAATGCTCTAAATGACCGATTTTGCTTAACAAATAAAGGGGACAATGGACAAAATATACTTTTAAAACTAATAACTCATAAAAGGAGTATTAAAGATTATTTTGTCATTTAATCTTTTATAAGCTGTTAGATACTCTATTCTTTCTCTTGCTTTTTAGCCCCAAAAGTTCCACTAAACTTATCACGTTTATAGTAAATTCCGCCTAGTTCACTCGCTTGTGGTCCATAGAATTGACCTTCAACATAAACACCATCAAATCCAATGTTTAAATTTATCGCCATTAATTTCTGCAGTTAATGGTAAGGCGTTATTTTGTTGATCAAGAAGTGAAATAGCTCCCAGCAATTCTTTTTTCCCAAAGTCTGCGATAAATTCTGCAGGATATTCAGCCAATCGTAATATCTTATTTGCATCGTTATTATCCACATAAACCATAGTTGCCTGACCTTTATAATTATAAGCACCCATAGTTGGAACGTCTGTTGCTTTTTCACCTTGTGCAAAAATGTATACATCATTGCTGGTTACAGGTTGAAAAACACCGTGACGAGTATAGGTTAATTGCTGATCGCTACTTACTGACCCTTGTTTATTAAAGCCTACTTTATACCAGCCATTGTCATTAGGAACTGAACCTAATTCAATCAAAGGAATCTTCTTACCCCATACAGATAAATAATTCAAATCATTACCTTCTAAACTCCAAGAAAAATCGCCAGAATCTCCTCGTTTTGCGTCCAAACGATAACCTTCAACTCTCTTACCTGTTACTTCAGGTTCAGGCTTTGTTGTACTACTATCATTTGGTTTAGCTTCTGGATTTTGATGATTATTCTCAGGAGCTTTATTAGTATTCTCTGGAGCATTGTTAAGAGCTTTACCTGTAGAATTTGTAGAAGATGGTGATGAAGCTGAACTACTTCCATTTTCACCACCAGATCCGCCACCACCACAAGCAGTTAATACAAAAATAGATAACAAACTCATTGCTGAAATATTTGATAATTTCATAGATAATCTCCTCTATATAATTAAATCTAATACTAAATTTTGCCTAATGTCGCCACCATCACCGCCTTGATAGTATGCATACGATTCTCTGCCTCGTCAAACACAATAGAAGCGTCAGATTCAAAAACTTCATCGGTTACTTCTAAGCCATTCATTCCATATTTTTGGGCGATTTCTTTCCCAACTGTTGTTTGATCATCGTGGAATGCTGGTAAGCAATGTAAGAACTTCACATCGGGATTACCTGTTTTTAACATCAATTCACTATTTACTTGATAAGGTTTCATTAGATTGATACGAGCTTCCCACGCCGATTCTGGCTCGCCCATTGACACCCACACATCGGTATAAACGAAATCGGCATCTTTAACCCCTTCTGCTACGTCTTCCGTACAAGTGATTTTTGCCCCTGTTTTTGCTGCCATTTCTGCGACTTCATCAAGTAACGCTTGTTCTGGGAAGAATTGCTTTGGTGCAACTAAACGAAGATCAACCCCCATCAGTGCTGCACCTTCTACAAATGAATTACCCATATTGTTGCGAGCATCGCCTAAATAAGCCAGTTTAATCTGATTTAGCGGTTTGGTTGAATGTTCTTGCATTGTTAAAAAGTCTGCTAAAATTTGGGTTGGGTGAAACTCATCGGTTAAACCGTTCCAAACAGGTACACCCGAATAATCCGCTAATGTTTGGACTAATTCCTGCCCATAGCCACGATATTGAATACCATCATACATTCGACCTAATACACGAGCTGTATCTTTCATTGACTCTTTATGCCCGATTTGTGATCCACTTGGCCCGATATAACTCACATTTGCCCCTTGATCAAAAGCCCCAACTTCAAAAGCACAACGAGTACGAGTTGAGCTTTTTTCAAAAATTAATGCAATATTCTTACCTTTTAATGTCTGTTTTTCTGTTCCTGCTTTTTTATCTGCTTTCAGTTTTGCGGCAAGCTCAAGTAAATAACGAATTTCATCTGGCGTAAAATCCATTAAACGTAAAAAATGGCGGTTTTTCAGATTTGGTTGTGTGTTTGCTGTCATAAAAGCTCCTAATTATTGAAATTGTGTGAGAAATTATTAAAGATTCTACTAAAATTAACGCATTTATGGTATCTTCTCAAAAATTTTTTATCCTTAAAATCTGTGTATTTAAGCGGTGAGTTTAGTGAAATTTTCTATCAATCTACCCGCTTATCACAACGGGAGAATATGATGTCTAAACATCTTACAGAACAACGCTTTATTGATTTCCCTATTCACGATCGCGTGCTTGCAGCACTTGATGATAAAGGCTTTGAATTTTGTACGCCAATTCAAGCCAAAACCTTACCTTATACCTTAGTAGGACAAGATATTGCAGGGCAAGCACAAACAGGAACAGGAAAAACCCTAGCGTTTCTTGTGGCAACCTTTCATCACTTACTTTCTCAATATATTCCAACAAAACCTAATCAACCGCGAGCATTGATTTTAGCTCCTACACGCGAATTAGCCGTTCAAATTGCATCAGATGCAGAGATTTTGGTTAGCCATACTGAATTTAAACTTGCTCTTGCCTATGGCGGTGATGGTTACGATAAACAAATTCAAACGATTGAAAAAGGTGTTGATATTTTAGTCGGAACGACTGGGCGTGTCATTGATTATGTAAAACAAGGTATTATTGACCTGAATTATATACAAGTTGTGGTTCTTGATGAGGCAGATCGAATGTTTGATCTTGGGTTTATCAAAGATATTCGCTATCTAATGCGAAAATGTCCTTCCCCTGAAAGCCGCCTGACAATGCTCTTTTCTGCGACACTTTCTCATCGTGTAAGAGAATTAGCTTTTGAAGATATGCATAATGCTGAATATGTTGAGATTGAGCCACTTCAACGTACAGGTCATCGCATTAAAGAAGAACTATTTTATCCGTCTAATGAAGACAAAATGGCTCTCTTACTAACGTTGATGGAAGAAGAATGGCCAGAACGTTGCATCGTGTTTGCTAATACGAAACATAAATGCGAAGAAATTTGGAGCTACTTAAATGCAGATGCGCATCGTGTTGGCTTATTGACTGGCGATATTCCACAGAAAAAACGCCTTGCTTTACTTGATAGTTTTACTCAAGGTGATTTGGATATTTTAGTTGCAACAGATGTGGCAGCAAGAGGCTTACATATTTCTGATGTTACCCACGTTTTCAATTACGATTTACCTGATGATCGTGAAGATTATGTTCACCGTATTGGGCGTACTGGACGTGCTGGGGAAAGTGGCTCATCAATTAGCTTTGCTTGTGAACGCTATGCGATGAATTTACCTGCAATTGAAGAATATATTGGACATCGTATTCCTGTTAGCCAATATGATAAAGAAGCTCTACTCGTATTGCCAAAACCAACCAAAGAAAAAACTAAATCACATTCAACTTATCGTAAAGGAAAATAATGAATTATCCAATCGCTCAATCTAAAGAAGGCAAAGAGTTATCACTCGTTGCCAAAATGGCAAACCGCCACGGCTTAATTGCAGGGGCAACAGGAACAGGTAAAACAGTTACCTTACGCAAATTAGCCGAATCATTCAGTAATAACGGTGTTCCCGTCTTTCTTGTTGATGTAAAAGGCGATCTATCAGGTTTAGTCCAAGCGGGCAGTTTCCAAGGAAAAATTGCAGAACGTATTGAACAATTCCAACTGGGTGGTGAAGATTACTTAAAAGGTTTCCCTGTTTCTTTTTGGGATGTTTTTGGTCAGAGTGGTATTCCACTGCGTACCACTATTTCAGAAATGGGACCTATGCTCCTAGCACGTTTACTTAACCTAAACGATACCCAAGAAGGCTTGCTAAATCTAGTCTTCCGCGTTGCCGATGACAAAGGGTTACTGTTGATTGATCTCAAAGATCTTCGTGCAATGCTAAAATTTGTAGCAGAAAATGCAAAAGTATTCCAAGTTGAATATGGTAATGTTTCTGCTGCAAGTGTTGGGGCTATTCAAAGAGCATTACTAACCCTTGAAAATGAAGGTGCAACCAATCTATTTGGTGAACCTGCATTAGATTTAAATGATTGGATTCAAACGCGTGATGGTCGTGGAGTCATCAACGTACTCAATTCCGAAAAACTCATCAATTCACCAAGAATGTATGGTGCATTCTTACTGTGGTTTATGGCAGAGCTATTTGAACAGCTTCCTGAAGTTGGCGATCCAGATAAACCTAAATTTGTATTATTCTTTGATGAAGCACATTTAATTTTTGATGGTGCACCGAAAGTGTTAGTTGATAAAATTGAACAAGTTGTGCGTTTAATCCGCTCTAAAGGTGTTGGTGTCTATTTTGTAACACAGAACCCATTAGATTTACCAGAATCTGTATTAGGACAACTCGGTAATCGTGTTCAACACGCATTGCGTGCCTTTACACCGAAAGATCAAAAAGCGGTAAAATCTGCTGCTGAAACATTCCGAGCAAATCCATCAGTCAATGTGGTTGAAGCTATTACTCAACTTGGTGTGGGAGAAGCATTAGTTTCTGTTTTAGATGAAAAAGGTATGCCAACACCTGTGGAAATTGCCTATATCTACCCACCACAAAGCCAACTTAAACCAATATCAGAACAAGAGCGTTTATCGCTGGTTAAGCAAGATGATCTCTATCTGCATTATAGCCAATTTGTTGATAACGAATCTGCCTTTGAGTTGTTAAACCAACAAGTTCAGGCCAAGCAGCAAGCAGAACAACAAGCTAAGGAAGAAGAAAATAGTTTCTTAAATGGCATTTTAGGTAGCATTTTTGGTACGAAAAAGAAAAGTGAACAATCTATTGCAGAACAAGTTGTTGGTAGCGTTGCTCAATCTGTTGGGCGTAATCTTCGTAACCAAGTTACGAAACAAATTATGCGTGGGATTTTAGGGGCGATTACTAAAAAATAACAGTAAGTAAACTTACAATATAAAGGCATAGTGTCTCATCTCACTATGCCTCAGATTATTGACAAACAGTGTATGTAATTTTGAGGTGTAATGGGCTATTCTCAGATTTAGCGTTTTTAACTTCAGTAGCAGTTAGAGGTTTAATCACTTTTGGCATAATATAACTCCTTAAAACATCCCACAAAAATACCCACTAAAAAACTAGATTAAACTGGATTTTATTGAACTATTTCAGACTGTTATTTTACGCCAAAACATTGAAATTACTAGTTTTAGATTGTTTTTTAGATTAAATTGGACTAATCGGGATTAAGCTGTGGAGGCGTGTACCGATTTTTGATTTTTTAAGTCAAAAATAGATTGCAACTACATCGCAGTATAAATGTAAAATGACATTTCCCCGATGTTTTTCCCATTCGTTCAAGTCCGATCAAATTATGATATAACAATCATAAGATTTTTGCGTAATTCTGCATAAATTTGCGTTAAAAAGATCTGAATTGAAGATCCATTTGGGCTTTTGTGGGGCTTGTAAAGATCGAGTTTTTGCATTTGCGTAAAAACATACACATTTAGTGTGCGGGCGAGGCGAGGTCTTGACGGCGATTTTTTGGGGGGAGAATGAGTGAAAAAATCGTCTAAATTTTATTTTTCTGCTTTTGCTAAAAGATCGGTTTTGTATAATAAACTCAGGGAGGGCTATTTATTTAAAGGCAGATGAAAGGCTGTAAATTTTAGCAAGAAAATACCCGCTTATGAGCGGGTGGAATGTTGGAATGAGGCTTTAACTTTCTGCGAGTAATTCATAAGGTGTGAAGGTAATCACTTCTTGCCCTACCCATTCATTGATCTCGTTAAGACGTTGTTGTAGTGGCTTGATTTCGTTGATGAAAAAGACCTTACCTGCTTTCTCTATATCGCCAAAACCGCCTGTGTTATTAGGGATAATTCCCATCAGTTGTGGTGGAACACGATGGGCTGCAAGAATATCATCTCGGCTCGTATTTTTAATGTTGAGAAACTCATCTTTAGCGACCACATCAGACAGAGGAATCACTTTGATGCCATTTTCTTTACCATCGGGGGCATACAAAAATAAGTTCTTGAAATTGCCCTTTCCTTTGGCTTGTTTCAGTTGCTCTTTTAAAACATCGACATCCGTTTCATTTGCCATCGGGTCGGTCATATAGATAATACTACCTGCGTGAGCTCCATTCAGATAATACTTTCTACGAAACAGTGTGGCACTTTCGTTTAGTAAAGCCGATTGTAACGCCCCTAAATAGTCGGGTAATCCGTAGATTTCTTGATTGATGTCTGCTTGTTTTAAATGAAAGATTTCGCCTTGTTTAAATTCAAACTCGTTGAAATCGTTAGTAAGCAAATAATATTTACCTTGCTCTTTCCCACGTCGCATATATTTTGCAAGCGGTACGTTTAGTCGCATAATTTGCAAGGCTTTGTTACGTTCACGCTGCAAATAAGCATTGCCAAATACGAGAAAATCTTGCACAAATTTTTCTAGTTCAGCACGAGGAAATAGCGGTGAAGTTTGGCAAGTACTCATCAGAATGTTTTTCTTCACACTCAAGGCACTTTGATGATGAGCTGTTGCTTTTACGGCTTTAGCCAGACTGCTAAAGTCCACAGGTGGATTATAATATTTCTCAAACATCAACACCGATTCTAAATAATTGAGAATATCGGCACTGTCTAAAACGGGTAACGGCTCGCCTAAGCTAAAAAATTGTGTTGTCATCGTTCGTCCTAATAATCAAAAGGGATAATGGTACGAGTGGCTTTTGTGCCACTGTAAGATTCATTGAGCAAACAGCTCATAATCGCCCACGCAATATCACCGTGGCTAGCATCTGCGGAGCGGTCGGAAACATAGGTCATTTGGCGACCACTGCGAGTTGATTGTTTTTTGATGGTCATAAAACTGACGGCAATTTCTTTGCCATCGAATTTTAACCGCCCCTTCTGAATCAGATTGAGCGTTTTCATCACCATCTCATTTTTCAAATCCACGTTATACGTTAAGCCAACAGCACGAGGGAAAAATCGCTTCACATTCTGAAACACCCCATCGCCCATTCCTGTGCGGTCAATGGTGATTTTCGTCACATTATAAGATTGTGTGTAATGGCGAATTTTGTCGGCTTGTTGCTGATAATCCAAGCCGTGAAAGGTGTCATAATGTAACACCCGATATTCACCGCCTTCAACACGAGGTGGGGCAACAATTACTAACGCCGCTTTATCGCCTGTAAATGCAGGGTCGTAGCCAATCCATACTTCACGATTGCCAAATGGACGTGCATAAAATGGCTTAAAGTCTTTCCACTCTTCGTAGGAATCCACTGCACAACGTTGCAGGTCATCAAATTTAAAAATGCTTGAATCATCATCAGCAAATTGGCACATATAGAGCTGTTCAAATTCAGCCGATGAGTTCTCAAATTTGAGTTGTTCAATATCAAACAGATTACAACCGCCTTGCTCGGCATCATAAATATTCACAATTTGTCGCCATTGACGATCGGCACAGAATTTTCCGCCTTTTAAATTTTCGTGAGAAATATCAATTTCCACACGCTCATTTTCAGGGCGATCACGATTGAATGCTTTGCCAGACCAAAATTCATAAGCTGCACTGGCAGTCGTTGTCGGGGTGGAGAAATAAGTTTGACGATACTGTTTCTGTGATGCCATTGCTGAAGCTACTTTCCGCATCTCATCAAATTTTGGCACCCAAAAGATTTCATCAAAGTACAAATTACCGTGGTAAGATTGAGCCGTTGCCGAGTTCGTTCCCAAGAAAATCAACTCCGCCCCGTTGGGTAATAAAATCGTTTCGCCTTTCAGCTCCACATCGGCAGTTTTTCGGGCATATTGGGTAATGTAAGAGCGGAACATCAACGCCTGTTTTTTACTGGCTGATAGAAAAATCTGATTTCGCCCTGTTTTCAGTGCATCAATAAAGGCTTCGTGAGCAAAATAATAAGTCGCCCCGATTTGACGACTTTTTAAAATATTACGAATACGGTGTTTTTCGCCAGCTTGATACCAATGTCGCTGATACTGAAACATTCCTTGCATAAAACCGTTGATGAGCAATTCTTCCTGCTCAGGTGAAATCGGATTTTTATCCGCTGGCTTGCGTTCGCCCTTGTTGCGATTGCGAATTTTGGGATTAAGATCGCCTTCATTACCACCACTGTTATATTTTTGAATGCGTGCGGCATCTTTCATCTGACGCATTAAAAAATCCAGTTCTTTTAAATCACTGCCTGTTTTTACGTCTTTTTGCAAAAGTAAAATATAACGGCTCTCTAAACTGCCACTGACACGCTCAAAAATAGAGGCTTCGTCCCATTTTTGCCGTTTTTTCCAACTGGCAATAGTTGAAACAGGAATATTCAACAAACGAGAAATTTCCGTTAAAGAATAACCAGCCCAATACTTTTGTTGGGCTTCTCGTTGCGTATTGATATTGATTAAAGCGGTTACATTCTCAGAATTTTTTGCAAGTTCAGTCATTTCAAGGCATTAACAATAAATTTGGTGTGATTGTAGATATAGCCGTAGATCTCGCCCAACGCTCGCTACTGTTAAAAAACACATCACAACGCCCATCATTTGCCCCTAATAAAAAATCCTTTCATCATCACAGCGTTTTTAAATCCAGTTTATAACCTTACAACAGGAAACAGTATGGCAACTAAATCAAAATGGTTTGTTGTGGCAACGGAAGGGGCAACGACAGACGGACGCAACATTCATCGCTCGTGGATTGAGCAAATGGCAAAAAACTACGACCCTGAAAATACTTTTGGAGCGAGAGTGAATTTAGAACATATTAAAACGTGGTTCTATCGTGAAAACGAACCCCATTCAAAATGTTATGGCGATGTGTTAGCTGTGAAAGCAGAAGAACGTGAAGACGGCAAATTACAGCTATTAGCTCAAATTGATCCAACGCCTGAATTAGTTGCGTTGAATAAAGCTCGCCAAAAAATTTACACTTCGATTGAAGTTGATCCGAATTTTGCCGACACAGGCGAAGCGTATTTAGTGGGATTAGCGGTTACAGACGACCCTGCCAGCCTTGGCACAGAAATGCTGAGTTTTGCTAAACAATCTAAATCTAACCCATTTAATCATCGCAAAGAACGCCCTGAAAATGTTTTCAGCGAAGCGGTAGAAACCAGTTTGGAATTTACCGATGAAAAAGAAAGTTTCCTTGCCAGAATCAAGGCAATGTTTAGCCAGCAACGCACAGATAACGCAGAACAATTCAAGGAACACCAAAAAACCATTGAATTATTAGCACAGGAAATTACTGCTCATTCTGTACAGCTTGAAGCTAAGAATGCGGAAATCACAAAACTGACGGCTGATCTCACCGCTTTACAAAACCAAGTTGAGCTTATCGCCAACCAACCTGAAGCAAATTTCACTCCACGTCCTGAAATTACAGGTGCAGTGAAAGATGAAAACGGCAGATTTTTCTAATTAAGGACACATTATGCGACAAGAAACCCGAAAACAGTTTAACCAATACCTTGCAGGCGTAGCCGCCGACAACCAACTTGAATTTGACGGTGTGGCTCGTGGTGAAAAATTTACCGTTGAGCCAACGGTGCAACAAAAATTAGAAAAACGCGTACAAGAAAGCTCTGACTTCCTAAAAATGATTAACCTTGTTCCTGTCACAGAACAGCAAGGCGAAACATTAGGCTTAGGTTTAGTTAGCACCATTGCTGGCACTACGGACACTAATAGCCAAGATCGTGAAACGCAAGATATTCATAATCTCAATAAAATTGCCTACCACTGCCAACAAATCAATTACGACACCCATTTACGCTATGCCACATTAGATATGTGGGCAAAATTCCCAGACTTTGCGAAAAAAGTGGGGGAATTGAAAGCAGAACGCATTGCGTTGGACCGCATTATGATTGGCTTTAACGGCACATCACGAGCGGCAACATCAAATCGTTCAAGCAACCCATTATTACAAGATGTTGCAGTAGGTTGGTTACACAAAATTGAAACCAGTGCATCACAACGTGTAATGAGCGAAATTAAAGGATCGGGCAAAATTGAAGTTGGCAAAGAGAAAGACTACAAAACATTAGATGCGTTGGTCTTTTCTGCAGTGAGCGATTTAATCGCCCCACAATACCAAGATGACACCAAACTCGTGGCAATTATGAGCCGTGATTTACTTGCGGATAAATACTTCCCATTAGTAAACGATCCAAAAGCCACAGAGCAATTAGCAGGCGATACCATTATTAGCCAAAAACGTGTTGGTGGATTACGAGCCATTCAAGCCCCATTTATGCCAAAAGGCACAATCTTGATTACTCGTTTAGATAACTTATCCATTTACTACCAAGAAGGAGCGATGCGTCGCACCTTGGTTGATAACGCAAAACGTGATCGTTACGAAGACTACACTTCATCTAACGATGATTTTGTGGTGGAAAATTATGAAATGGTCGCATTGCTGAAAAACATCAAAATGGTGGATGCAGGGGACGAATAATGCGACCAACCAAAGCCCATTTTTTGCAAAAATCTGCCGAGCTTGCTCACTCGGCAGAGCAAACAAAACTGGAAGAACTGGACGCCTACGAACAAATGCTCTACCTACTGGCACGCCACAAAAAAGACCTCAAAGCCATAGCCTCAATGGAACAGCGAGCCAGCTATAAGAAAAGCATACTTCACCACTATTTACCCTGGATTGAAGGGGCATTGAGTGCAGGAAATGGCAAACAGGATAACGTCCTGATGACGTGGCAAGTCTGGGCGGTCGATTGTGCGGAATATCATCTCGCCTTACAAATTGCTGAATATGCTATTCATCAAGAGCTTTCACTGCCTGACGGTTTCAGCCGTTCGCTTTGCTCAATGCTTGCTGAAGAATTTGCCGATGCAGCGAAAAAAGCCCAAAAGGTGCAAAAGCCCTTTGAAGTGAGCTACTTATTACGAGTAGATGAACTCACCAAAGAGAAAGATATGCCTGATGAAAGTCGTGCAAGACTTTATCGTGAAATTGGCTTACTGCTTGAAACTGCACAGCCCGAAACGGCACTTAACTATTTAGAACGAGCATTAACACTTAATTTAAATGTGGGTGTGCAAGGCAACATTAAAAAGTTGCGAAAGCAACTCAACAAAGCTGACACCCCATAAACCGAGCAAACCTCGCAGCCAACGGGGCGGACGAAAAAAGCGAATTTATTCACCTTTGATTAGTCCCCACCCCGTTTTTTTATAAGCGGTGAGATCACACAGGATTTTTGCAAATGGAAAATGTCATCACCATTCCTAAAACAGCCAAGGTTGCCGATAAATCAGCCATTGAGCCAACAAACGAATATATCCGCAATAACGGTTTTTTCCCTGACATCTCGCTAAGTGACGTTCGCAACGCAATGCGAGCAGACGGCACTGTGACGGAAAACCGCTTAAAAAATGCAGTGATAGAAGCGATTACGAGTGTCAATCAAGAGCTAAAACCTTTAATGCAAAAATCCAAGGTTTCCGCTTTAGATGAAATCGACAGCGAAGAAATTGCAGGTGAAAGCCTACTCATTCATCGCTACAAACGAGCGGTTTATTGCTTGGCAATGGCAAATCTCTACGAACGCTACCGCAGTTTTGATAGCACCAAAGAAGGAGCAGATAAAGCCCAAGAGTATGAAAATTCCGTTGATGATTTAAGGCGTGATGCTCGTTTTGCCATTCGAGATTTACTCAATATCAACCGTTGGACATCGGAGCTAATATGAAACTCATCGCCCATCAAGACGACACACTCGACAGCGTACTGTATCGCCAATATGGACGAACCGCAGAGCTGGTGGAAATTGCCCTAAAACTCAATCCACAGCTTGCTCATCAACCCATACTTAACTTAGGGCAAGAAATTGAGATGCCTGACACACTCCCAACTCAGCAGGCAATCAAAGCGACTATTCAGCTATGGAATTAGCCAATGAACAAACAGGACTCAACATCACTCTTTGGAGCGTTTATCACTGTTCTTACCAGCCTAACCCTGTCTGATTGGGGCGTTATCTTAGGCATTATCTTTGGTGCAAGCACCATTTTAATGAACTGGTATTACAAAGAACGAGAAATCAAGCTCAAAGAAAAATACTACCAAAAACAGCTAAAGGATCTTGATGATGAACAAAAACCTTAAATATGGTGCAGCAGGCTTAATTTGCTCAATCGCAGGTGTTATCGCCTTAGTTAAACAACAGCCCGATATTCGCACCAGCGAACAAGGGCTTGCCATTATCGGCAATGCTGAAGGGTGCAGACGAGAACCTTATTATTGCCCTGCTAATGTACTTACCGTTGGCATCGGCTCAACCGAAGCAAGCGGTCAGAAAATCGAATTAAATCGCAAATATAGCGATCAGGAAATTGCAGAACGCTGGGCAAACGACATTCGCCTTGCAGAACAGTGCGTTAATCGCTACGGCAACGGCAGAAATATGCCACAAGGGGCATTTGATGCAATGGTGTCGCTTACTTTCAATGTCGGTTGTGGGGCAATGCAAAAATCCACCCTATTTCGCCTTGCACAAACAAAATATAGCCCCGAAATGTGCGAACAGTTTCCACGTTGGAACAAAGCAGGCGGAAAAGTGCTGAAAGGCTTAACCATCAGACGAGAAAAAGAGAGAGCATTATGTTTAGCCAAGTAGCCCGATTATTTATCGCCCCTAGTTTTAACAAAGCAATGAGCATCGCTTTGATGATTGGTGTACTCATTAACGCTTTTTTATGCTACGAACGCAAAGTGCTACAAGCCCAAAACCAAGCTAAACAAACTGAAATTGCCCTGGTGAGATCGGACAATCAAAATCTAGCCAATCAGCTCGAACTGGCACAAAACCACATTCAACAATACCAACAACAGATTGAGAAACTACATCAACAAGTATTAGCCAAACTCAATCAAGCTGAGGAACGCACCAATGAAATTATTCAAGAACTGGACAACGTTAAAAACTGGCGTGATCAGCCTATCCCTAATGGCATTGGCAGGTTGCTCAACCAACGAAGCGGTACATTATCGAACTATCAAACCGCTCCCACTGGCTTGCCCACCAAGCCAACAGTGCCAAATGCCCAAGTTCCAGCTAAAAAATAACGGTGATCTTGTCATTGTTTTAGATAAAGCCCTCACAACCATTGAATTTTGTCAAATTGAGCTAAAAAGCTGGGCGGAATGTGTAGAGGTGTACAATCGGAATTTGAAATAAAGAAAAACTACGCTCAATCGGGGAGCTATTGAGCGTAGGGGGATTGCTACATTTCCTGATTGGAATGTGCGTATAGCTCTCGATGAGCTGCAGTAGCAAGAAAATGGCTACGGTCTTTATAGTAAGGCATTGATGCTACTCGGCGATCAATACGACTTAAAAGATGTTGTGGCATTGTGATGTTGATACGTTGTTTTGAACCAAGATATTCAGTGACATCAATATCCACTAATAGCCAAGTATCAAAATCGGCATATTCGGGATCGTTTTTGTAATGAGTAACGCCTTTATCTTTAAGTGTTGTGAGATCGAAACCATCTTCAGCCATACTTTCAATCATCATTGTGATTGCTTCGCTTACCATTGGAAGTAAGTCTTCGACTTCATCGGCAGCACTAAAGCAACCATAATCAAGCTGGCAAAGGGCTGGAACAATCATTCCATAGGCTTGGTTTTCGTTATCTGGGGTTTCAACACCAACAGTAAAAATCATTTGTAAGCTCCTTGTTAAGCTCGGCGGAGCTTAAAGCCCCGCCGATTTTTTGATGGATTTTAAAGTTCCGATTTTGATGTCTTCGTTCGGATGAGCAACTGGGAAGGTCTTTCCTGTTTTTGGTGAGTACCAAATCTGATGAGACCCTTTGCCCTGCCTAACGAGATAACAACCGTTAGCTTTAAGCTCCTTGATTAAGTCACGTGAGTGCATGCTTCCTCCTGTTATCTTAATCAAGGTTAATTATATACACATTTACACATAATGCAAGTATTATTTATTTAAACGGAGAAAAAATGCAAGACCAAATCGACAAAGCCAATGAATTAGCGGAAAAAGAGCGAGAATTTGCACTCGCAAAACTACGCAATAAACCGACCGCTTGCAGTTTAACGCACTGCCAAGATTGTAACGAAGTGATCCCCGAAGCTCGCAGAAAGCACGCAATGGGTTGCACACGTTGCATCGACTGCCAACAAATTTACGAACACAAAGCCAAAGGTTACCGCAAATGATCAAACCCGAACGCCTACGCAAACTACTCACACAAAGTATTCCCTACTTTGCCAATAACCCTGAGCAACTCCAGCTGTTTTACAGCAACGGTAAAATTCAGACCACAGGGGCGAACTCCTTGAGCTATCAGTATCATTACGAGTTAGAGATTATCGTTACTGATTTTCCTGACCACCCTGATTTACTGTTTGTACCTGTAATGGAATTTGTGCGAGAGCAACAATCTGAGCTAATCTACAACCCAAATAGCCAAGATAAAATTAGCTTTGAGATTGACCCAAACAACAACGCCACTCACGATATTTACATCAAAATCCCATTAACCGAACGTGTCATCGTGCAACAACAAGGCGAGGAATATCAGGTTTACCACGCCAACGAACCACAGCCGACAGACTGGCAACCGATTGAAAAAATCACCATTTTTGTTAAAGGCGAGAAAGAGTATGAGCGAACAGCACTGGAGCAATAATGGCAAACGATGATATGTTACAAGCGAAAGCGGCATTTGATGGATTATTGCAGAATATCAGCAAATCACGCCGTCATTTACTCTACCAACAAATTGGGCGAGAGCTGGCAAGAAGCCAACGCAGACGGATTAAAGCACAACAAAACCCAGACGGCACTGCCTTCGCCCCACGCAAACCACAAAAAAGCCGAAAAGGGAGCATTAAACAGCAAGCAATGTTCCGTAAAATCGCCACCCCCCGATTTATGAAGTTACGCAGAACAGCCGAAGGCATTGAATTAGGTTATAGCGGAAGTGATGCCAACATTGCCAATGTTCACCAGTATGGCTTGCGTGCAAGAGTTAATCGCCGAGCAGATTGGAAAGTAAAATATGAACAACGGGAATTATTAGGCTTTAGTGATGAAGATATACAGATGATTGAAGATTTGGTGATTAAGGCGTTAGCTGATGGGACGTAAAAAAGCGGTCGAAAGTGACCGCTTGTAACTAGATTTCTGTCCTTCGAGAGAATAATTTAATAGTCCCTTCTAGTATGGCAATTATAATCATAATGAAAGGAGAAAAGAACAATGAGATTACACAAGCACTGACAACAGAAATAAGCAACCAAAATATAATGCTGATTTCAGATAATGAGTAAAGAGCATAACACATTATAGGAGTCATAATAAAAAGCCAAAGGTAAATTACTACCTCTTCAATATTATCAATAGCCCACATAACAGCTCCTTTAATTAAATTACTTATCTAAGGAAATAATATGAGTAAAGATTTAAAAATTCAAGTGCAATTATCTGCGATGGGTAAATTGTCAGGTAAACAAGCAGCCAAATTGACTGTTTTTAGGATTTGAGAAGTTTAATACCACAAAGTATCAATAAACATAAGAATTGCACCAGCAATAGCGAGCCAACCACAAATATCAATAAACAATAAGAGCATTTTAGTACATTCTCCATTTTGTATTTATAGGATCACTAACATCTAAGGACATAATATGAGTAAAGATTTAAAAATTCAAGTGCAATTATCCGCAATGGATAAATTAACCGCTCCATTTAGAAATGCTCAATCGGCAGTGAGCAAATTATCTCAGTCACTAAAGCATAATCGAGGCGTGTTCTCTGAGTTAAAGAAATCCTATGAGCAAAACGAAGCTCAAATCAAAAAATATGCGAATACGCTAAATCCACTCAAAGCAAAATTAAGTGAAAATAATGCCTCACTTAAAAAAGCCTATGCCGAAGTTAGACGTATGGAAAATGCAATGAAAGGAATGGCAAATCCGACTGTGGACTTTGTCAGAAAGTTGGAAAAAGCAAAAAAAACTGTCGTCGGCTTAAAACAAGAGCAAGAAAAAACAACTAAAAAGCTCAAAGAAGTTCGTACTGAATTTGTAAAAAATGGTTTTAACGCTTCAGAAATGGCAAATAAGCAGAGTGCTTTACGTCGAAGTATGAAAAGCACAAACGATGAAATTAATATACAAAAAATTAAATTAGAAAAACTGAATGCGATCAAAATTAGTAATCAAAAATTCAGAGCTAATGTAGAACATCTTAAGGATAAAAGCGAGCGTTTTCAAAATTTAGGACAACGTTCAATTATCACTGGAACAGCATTAGCCGCACCTGTTGTTGGAATGGGTAAGGGAGTGGCAAGTATGGCACAAACAGCAGGAAAGTTTGAACAATTCAAAATGATCCTTGAAACAGTGGAAGGCTCTAGTGAAAAAGCCAATAAAAGTTTTGAGTGGGTTAAACAATTTGCGGTAGATACACCAGCTAATTTAGATGATGCAATGGAAGCCTTTGTTAGGTTAAAAGCCTATGGTCTAGATCCAACAAACGGCTTAATGCACACATTATCTGATACTTCTGCAGCAATGGGTAAACCTGTTATGCAGGTGGTGGAAGCGATTGCAGATGCTGTTACAGGCGAGAATGAACGTTTAAAAGAATTTGGGATTAAAGGCTCTGCCGTCAAAGGAACAAACTTTATCGAATATAGTTATACCGATAAAGATGGTAAGCAACGAGTAGCAAAGGTAGATAAAAACAATCGTAAACAAATTGAAAGTACCCTACAAGCCATTTGGAATGAAAAATACAAAGGTGCAGCCGAAAAGCAATCAAAAACCCTATTGGGGATTTGGTCTAAAGTGGGCGATGTGTGGACAAACTTTCAAATGCAAGTAATGCAAACAGGGGCTTTTGATTGGATTAAAAATAAACTCCAAGGCGTATTAAATACCCTAGATACAATGCAACAGAATGGTGAATTGCAAAAGTGGGCGGAAGCATTTGGTACTGTTATTATGGAAGTAGCTCAAGGTTTATGGGCATTTGGAGAGGCTATTTTCTCAGTGATAAAGAATGTCGCTGAATTTGCTAAGGAAAATAAAGGTATTATCGCTAGTACAATAAAATGGATGGGACTATTAGGTGGTACTCTCATTATTTTAGGGGGATTTAGCACTATCCTTAGTTTTATTTTGTACCCCATTGGGCGTTTACTTTTATATTTTACTAAACTAGGTTCAGTCTTAAATATCAGCAAAGCCCTACTCTTTGGCAAAACCCTAGCAGATGGATCACAGAAAGCAGGATTATTTGCCAAAGCAGGTAATTTATTAAGTCGAGTGTGGAAAGCAATCCCTAGTGTCTTTTCTAATGTATTAAAAGTGGGACGTTTCTTATTTTCTGGGCTGATTACGGGTATTCGTATGGTAGGTATTGCTTTTGCAGCAAATCCTATCGGGGCTGCAATTACTATTGTACTTGGTATTTTAACCTTACTTTATCTTAACTGGGATAAGGTAAAAAATGCCATTGGCACAGCGTGGGATTGGCTTAAAACTAAATTTGCAGATAGTTGGTTTGTTCGTGCAATCGAAGGCATTATCTTCGCTGTAAACAACTGGGATTTGGTTGTTAATACTGTCATTAAGTCTATTGGTGATAAATTTGACAGCTTGAAAAAGAAAATCACAGAATTATGGGACGGTATCGGTAAATCCATCACCAATGCTTTTAACAGTGCGATGGAGTTTCTAGGGTTAGAAACTCGGATTAACGGTGTTAGTGATGGTGTGGCAAAGGCAGCAACCACCATTGTTAAACCTGCTCACGCTAAACAAATTGAAGAAACCGCAAAAATGGCTGCAAATACTGGCTTTTCAAGTGGTGGCTACACAGGCAACGGGGGTAAATATGAGCCTGCAGGTATTGTGCATCGAGGCGAATATGTAATGACCAAAGAAGCCACCGCACGCTTAGGCGTGGCAAATCTCAACCGCTTAAATTACGGTGGAATGGGAGTCATTGCCACAATGGCAGGAGCGGTCGCAATGGCTCAACCAATGCCTGCAATTCAAGTGGATAATCGTCCACCGATTGCGACAGCCCAACACGCTAAACCTAGCCAAGCGGTTAGTCAGCATATCCAAATTACGATTAACGCAAGCCCAAACCAAAACGAAGCAGAAATCGCCCGACAGGTACAAAAAGCCTTAGAGCAAGCTCAACGCAGTGCCGAAGCCCGAACCCGTAGCAGTTTGCGAGATCGGGGTTAATTGACAACCTAAACATAAAAGCGGACAATATGATCAAGTATTGTCCGTTTTTGTGGGAGTAAATGATGTTTAAAGAAAAAGGTTATGATGAGTTTTTGGCTAAAAAAATTCAGATTGGCAGAGAACAAGCCAAAGCAGGACAAGGCATTCCACTTGAAGTTGCTAAACAGCGAGCCAAAGAGAAATTAGAACGTAAAACCCGAGAAATGGAAATCAGCCAACATAGAGATGTTATCTATGGCTAACGTCATTTTGACACCACAAGCTGAAAATGATATTGATGAAATTATTGAAAATGTGGTGGAATTTACAGGCTATGAGCAAAGCGGTATTGAACTCTATACAGATATTTTCAAAAAATTAGATATTATCGCTTTTATGCCAACAATCGGTGTTGCTCGTGATGATGGAACACGAGAAACATTTATCAGAAACTATCGTATTGTATATGAAATATTTGGTGATAATGTTTACATCATTACGGTTATTCATACACGCAGAATTTACCCACGCCCATAATTGAAAGCGACTTTTGTCGCTTCAGATTATTGACAAAGTCTTTTTTCATTCGGACGCCAGCGTGGCGTCCCTACAAGGAAAGTTATAACCAATTGAAAAATAACAGATTTTGTTTTGTTGTGTAGGGACGCCACGCTGGCGTCCGTTAATTGGATACAACAAATTGGGGTTTGTCATCAGTCTGAGCGACTGCGGTCGCTTTTTCTTTCTCTGTTAAAACCCAAACCACAACGCCCACCGCTCGCCCTACGCTTAAAGAGTGCCGACAATATCGCTATTTTTAACTGCCGATATTTCCAATGACTGAACCCAACCGCACCGAACTACTCCGCCGATTAGACAATTTGCTCCGACTTGGCACGATTGCCGAAGTTGATTACGTCAAGGCATTAGTGAAAGTCCAATCGGGCAATATTTTAACCGATTGGCTACCTTGGGTTGCCTTTCGAGCTGGCACAACGCAAAGCTGGTCGCCACCAACAACGGGCGAACAATGCCTTGTGCTTGCCGTCAGTGGCGAATTGACGACTGCGGTTGTGCTGGTCGGGCTATACACCCAAAACGCCCCAAGCCAAAGCCCCGATGAACATTGCATCAAGTTTGCGGACGGAATGGAGCTGAAATACAACCAAGCAAGCGGTCATTTAACGGTGAAAAATTGCAAAACAGCTAACATTCAAGCCACAAGCAGTATCACCGCAGATACCCCGAGTTTCACCTGTACAGGCAATGTCGTTATTCAAGGTTCGCTTAGTGTGAAAGGGGCAATCAGCACACAAGGTTCGATGACTGCACAAGGCGAAGTCAGCGGAAAAGGGATCAACCTTTCTACGCATACACATAGTGGCGTGGAATCAGGCAACAAACGAACAGGCACACCGAATGGATAAAAAAACAGGCTTAACTCTCCTAGATGAAAACGCCCATATTCGCCAATCGGTTGCGGACATTTTGCTTACCCCGATTGGTTCTCGGGTAATGCGAAGAGAATATGGCTCACAACTGTTTGAATTGATTGACCGCCCGTTAAATATGGCACTTGCCTTACAAATTGCAGCGGCATCGGTAATGGCGTTAAAGCGTTGGGAACCACGCATTGAAATTACCCGTTTTAAAATTCACTACGACCCGAATTACCCAAGCCAAGTAACCGCTGATTTAGACGGCATTAACAAGAATAATCAGACCAAATTAGCCTTTGCTGATTTGGCGTTACGATAACTAGAGACAAAAATGAGCCAACTCATCGACCTTTCAAAATTGCCAGCTCCTGATGTGATAGAGCAAATTGACTACGAAACCTTACTTGCGGAACGTAAGGAAAAGTTTATTTCGCTCTATCCTGAAAGCGAACAAGCCTTTTGGCGACAGCGTTTAAGTCTTGAATCTGAACCGATTGTGAAGTTGTTACAAGAAAACTGCTATTTACAAATGCTTGAACGGCAACGGATAAACGATGCCGCAAAAGCGACAATGCTCGCCTATGCCACAGGCTCTGACTTAGATGTCATCGCAGCGAATTACAACGTACAACGCCTTGTGGTGCAAGCCTATGACCCTAGTACACAACCGCCTACCCCTGAAATTTTAGAGAGTGATACCGATCTCCGTTTGCGTGCTCAATTAGCTTTTGAAGGATTATCGGTAGCTGGCCCACGCTCTGCTTATGTGTTTCACGCCCTTTCGGCTCACGCTGAAGTGGCTGATGTGTCGGTGGTTTCACCATCTCCTGCAAACGTCACAGTTACCGTACTTTCTCGTTTAGGCAAAGGTATTCCAAGCGAAGCGGCACTCACCGCTGTTCGCACTAAATTAAATGATGAAAACATTCGCCCGATTGCTGACCGAGTGCTAGTACAAGCGGCAACGGTGCAAGATTACCAAATTAACGCACGTTTACATCTATTGCGTGGCCCTGAATATGAACCTATTCGACAACAAGCCCAAAAACGCCTAGAAGAATATGTAAAAGAAAGACGACGTTTAGGGCGAGATATTACCCTTTCGGGGATTTATTCCGCCTTACATATTGAAGGTGTACAACGAGTGGAGCTGATACAACCGAGCCGAGACATTATTTTGTCAAACGATAAGGCAGGTTACTGCACCCAAATTCAGCTAGAGGTGGTGGCATCTGATGATTACTAACCCGATTGCTCCCCATACACCACTGCTCCCCACTGGCTCAAGCCCATTGGAAAAGCGAGCTGCAGAATGTTTACAACAAGCGGTGCGAAACCCAATTTTAATTGCAGATTTAATTAACCCTGAACGTTGCCCCGAACCACTATTACCCTATTTAGCATGGGCGTTTTCGGTGGATAAATGGGACGAGCATTGGAGTGAAGGAGCAAAACGCATTGCGATTAAAAATGCGTTTTTAATCCATAAACAGAAAGGCACGATTACCGCACTTCGCCGAGTAGTTGAGCCAATCGGCTATATCGTGGAGCTAAAAGAATGGTGGCAAGAAAGCCCACCTGCTACCGCCGGTACTTTTAAACTCACCGTTGAAGTCAGCGAAACAGGCTTAAATCAGCAAATCAATGAAGAACTTATTCGCTTAATTGAAGATGTAAAACCTGTTTCACGCCATTTTACCCTTGCGATTGCGATCACCCCTGTGGGTGAAATGAATGTGTTTATGGCAAGCCAAATGGGCGAAATTATTACGGTTTATCCTTAATTTGAAAGACAGAAAGAGAGATTATGAGCAAAACGTATTATTCAGTACTGACCACTTACGGCTCACAGCTTTTTGCCAGTGCAATGGCAAATCGCCAAGCGGTGAATATTCGCCAAATGGCAGTGGGTGATGGTAATGGCAGAGCGGTTACACCCGACTCTGCTCGTACTTCATTGGTAAGAGAAGTGCATCGAGCCAATATTAGTGCGGTGTCGCCTGACCCAAGAAATAACAAACAAGTGATTTTTGAGCTAACCATTCCTGAAAATGTGGGTGGCTTTTGGATTCGTGAAATTGGCATTTATGATGCACAAAATCGCCTAGTGGCTTATGCAAACTGCCCTGAAACCTTTAAACCAAGGTTAGAAGAAGGGAGCGGTAAAATTCAGGTGATCCGAATGGTGCTACTGGTTAGCTCATCAAATGCGGTTACTCTTACTGTTGATGACAGTGTCATTTGGGCGACTCGAGGGCAACTGACCCCGAAAACCATTACCGCAACCAGCACAAACAGTGTTGATGAAACAGGTCACACTCACGCCATCGACCACGCCTCCACTACGCAAAAAGGGATTGTGCAGCTCAATAACACCCTAACCAGCACTAGCCAAGAGCAAGCCTTAACTGCTGCACAGGGGAGGGTGTTGAATGATAAAATCACACAAAATGAGCAAAAAATGCTCAATCTTACCAATCAAAAAGTCAATAAAACCGATGTGAGCGATTCCGTAAGCTCCAATTCACAAACCACTGTTGGTTCATCTCGTGCGGTGAAAACGGCTTATGACAAAGGCGTGGAAGCGAAGAATGCAGCGGATAATGCTCAAACTTCTGCCAATAACGCCAACAATAATGCAAATGGCAGGGTGTCGAAATCGGGCGATACGATGACAGGCAATCTCGTCGTGCCTTATCTAAAAGCAACGGGGCAATACCTTTCTGTTACAGCTCAAAATAATCAGTTTGCAGGTTTTGATGTGATTCGACAAGGTAGTAGCGGAAATTGGCTTTCTCGTATTGAAGCATTACCCGATAAAAGATGGAAATTTTGGACGGAAGGTGGTTATGATGTTTTTGTACCAAACAGAAATGGAACTCTTGCTCTAGACGAAGATGTTCGCGATAAGGTCGTTAAAACAGGTGATGAAATCAATTGGCTGCGTGTTATTAATGATAATTCTGTATTACATCTCAAGAGTCGTAATAGTGCTGGTGCTTATATTGATTTCTCTATTTGGAACGGTTCACACCCACACTCCAGTATTGAGTGTATTGATGTAGGGAATTGGGCAACGGAGTTTCGTTTTCATACCACACCACAGGGGGAGAATTATAACAGCGACCGTCGCCATCACGTTGCAACAATCAACCCTAATGGGGCGATATGGGCGAAAGAATATGGTTGGCTACACGATTATTTCTTAAAACGTAGCGATTGTATTCGCAGTTGGTACCCTAACCACTATGCAGGCACTGAAGTGCATAAAATTCGTCATTTAGGATTAATGATTACCTTAATGAATACTACGGGTGCCAATAGAGAACTATTATTACCTGAAAGTTATGACGGTCACGCTATTGTATTGGCTAATGATAGAGGGGATGGTAGCGTGAATGTGCAAAGATGCAAGTTTTTGGGTGGAAATCGCATTTTTGTTGGTGGGCATTGGGATACCCACTGCTCTGTATTGGTTATGGGTTTTAAAAATGTCTAAGGAGCAAAAATGCTAAAACAATTTCATTTGCAAAACAAAGTCTTTGATGACCCTATTTTGCTTACTAGCGATAAAGGCGAGCCGATTTTAACCGAGCCACCCGCTCAAGCGGTAGGATTGCCACAATATATTACCAGTGGTGACGGCTGGTTTACCATTGAGACACAAGAAGAAATTGATGGTATCTCTGCTAGCATTACAGGTGAAGGCGAAGTTTGGGTAGAGAATGGCAAGGTGCATTTTTCAGGGCGAAAACCAAGTGATTTACACCGTTGGGATAGCAAAACCAAATCGTGGAAAACGCTAACCACTCAGCAACAACAGGCACAGCAAGAAGCCCAATTTGAGCGACGCTGTACGCAACTAATTAGCAAATTATCCGACCAAACCGACCGCTTGAAATCGGCGATTTTAGTTGGTTATCCGCAAGCGGAGATTGATAGCTTTTACCGTCAAGAACGTGAGGCGAGAGGCTGGAAGGAAGATAACCACTACCCTACGCCAATGCTCACAGCGATTGCTGAAAATCGGGGGGTTCCCTTTGAAATTTTAGTTGAAAAAGTGATTGAAAAGGCTGACCAAGTTGCCGTTGTTATCGGGCAGATTATCGGGCAACGCCAAGCCTTTGAAGACCGCATTTCACTTGCAAAAAACAACGAAGAACTGACCGCTATTGAGCAGGAGATTGAGAAATGGCAACCAGTGAATCTTTAAAAAAGTGGGTGTACCACGTTGTAATTGGGTTAGACCAATTTATCAACGCCATTTTAGGCGGTGCAGCTGATGAAACTCTTTCAAGCCGAACCTATCGGGGAGCGGTATTGAGTCAAAAACCAAAGCGGAAATGGCAAGTAATGCACCGCACCATTGAAACCTTGTTCTTTTGGGAAAAAGGCAAGCACTGCCAAATGGCGTATGAGAGTGAGCTAAGCAGAAAGCAGTATCCTAGTGCTTTTCGGCAGGAGGAGTGATGTCAAAAATTAAATTAAAACGGGGTGATGATGAAGAGTATCAAGTCAATGTGGTGCAGAGCGATGGTAGCTTAGAATCGCCATTTGATTTGTCGCAGATTGAGCGAGTAGATTTACACGCCAAAGTTAATGGCAAGCTGGTGCTATCGCTCTCAAGCACAGATGGCTCAATTGAGTTTATTGACCGTACTGCAGGCATATTGTTGCTTAATTTTAGTCATCAATTAACCGAAAACGCCGAATGGCAAACGGCTGAGTACGATTTGCAGTTGATTGACCGCAATGGCAAACGCAAAACTCCCCTTTCAGGGCGGATTGAGCTGTCGCACGATATTACGCAGGTGAGCCAATGAAAAAGCTCACTGCGGTTATCGTTAAGCCAACGACATTAAGGGCGGTATTGACCAAATCAAAATCAATCACTGCCACATTAAAAAAAGCAGAGCGAGTCGAGCCAGCTAACCAAATGCCAGACCTACTCAGTTTATATCAATTAGCCAAAATATAAGGAAACAAAATGACAACAGCAAACCAAAAACTCACCGCTTTCGCTCAAGCAGTCGGTACTGACTATAAAGAACTGAAAGGCTTAATTAGCCAAGTTCAATCCACTCTTGCGGAATTACCACAATCCAATGCGATAAGTGCACAAATTCAACAAGCCATTACTGCTCTTAAAAATGAGTTAATGGGCGGTGAATTAGACGAGCAGTTAGACACGCTTAAAGAGTTGGGCGACAAGTTAAAAGAGTTGCAAAACGATGAATCTGTAGCTGGTGCGATTACCCAAAAACTCACTGAGTTAAAGCAGAAAATTGAAGGGCTTGAGACTGCATTTAATGGCTTAATAGAAACTAATTTTGTGGAGATATATCAACAAGCAAAAGGAGTTTAATATGACAAGTGCTGTAGAAACTCTCAGCGAAGCTCTAACAGAAATTGGCAAAGACATCGGTAATTTAAGCAAGGTTGGCAAAGCTGTTGAAGCACAAGCAAATGTGCTGGTTGAGAATAATCAACTGCTCAAACAGCTTGCAGGTCGTTCTCATTCGCAGAGTGGCAATTCTTCAACACTACCAACTGATGAGCAAGTGATGGCTTATTTTAGTAATGCCGAAAAACAGCTAGAACGCAGACGAGAAAACCTTAAAAACATTACGCATATTGAAGTGCAAGAAGGGGCTTTTGATTGGCGATTGTTTGATGGAGTGAGAAAGTTAGCATTTATTAAACAAAATACAGAAACAACTTCTAACCCAATGCAAGCCGCATCGAGAGAGCTATACAATATGAATGGTAAGCGGATAAAGATTATGGCAATCAAACCCAACGGAATAGAACAAGTTTGGGAAGGAACTCACGATTACCGCATTGATATTAAAAAACGATTACCAGAGCATTTGAAGGCTAGTGATTTGATGGTGATGGTGCTTGATGAGAGACCTGTATCAAGCAGTGGTTATCGTGGGTAGTTTGTTAATATCTGATCCACATTCCCAACCGCTCGCTATGGGCGGTTTTTTTACGCACAATCTTGACTGTTCTTACCCCCTACTCCCTCGCAAGCTCGGGTACTTCCCCCGCAAGCAGGGGCAGAATTAACTAAGGAAAAACCAATGTCAGATCAATACCTTCACGGCGTACGAGTGATTGAAATCAATCAAGGTACACGCATTATTCGCACCGTTGCTACTGCAGTAATTGGTGTGGTGTGTACCGCTGAAGATGCCGATGCTCAAACATTCCCATTAAATACCCCCGTTTTAATTACCGACCCAACCGCTGCGATTGCCAAAGCAGGTAAACAAGGCACATTAAGCCGTACCCTTGATGCCATTGGCGATTTGGTCAAAACCCCAACTATTGTGGTGCGTGTGGCTCATTCTGAAGACCAAAGCACGATGAACACAAACATTATCGGCACAGTAACAGAGCAAGGCGAATATACAGGTTTAAAAGCCTTGTTGATTGCCAATACGGTGTGCGGATTTAAACCACGCATTTTAGGTGTGCCGAAATATGATACGCAGGAAGTGGCGACTGAATTAGCCAGTATTTGTAAAAAATTGCGTGCCTTTGGTTATATTTCATCAAATGGAGCAGAAACTCGTGATGCCGCTATTCAGTATGCTCGCAATTTTAGTCAGCGTGAATTGATGATGATCCACGGTGATTTTATCTCGTTTGATGTGAATACCAGCCGTAACGATGTGGATTATGCCGTTGCTCGTGCTTTAGGTTTGCGTGCGAAATGCGATAAAGAGTACGGCTGGCATAAAAACATTTCAAACGTTGAAATTGATGGTGTAGTGGGCGTGACGAAGCCGATGAGCTTTGATATTCAAGACGATAGCACCGATGTGAACTTGTTAAATGCGAAAAACATCAGCGTGCCAATTAAATTCAACGGCTTTCGTATTTGGGGTGGTCGTACGCTCTCCAGCGATACGTTGTTTGCCTTTGAGCAATATACTCGAACCGCTCAAATTATTGCGGATACCTTCGGCGAAGCCTTTGATTGGGCGATGGATAAACCGCTCACCCCAAGTCTTGTGAAAGATATGTTGGAGATGATTAACGGTAAATTCCGTTATTGGAAATCGCTTGGCTATATTGTTGATGGCAATGCGTGGGTCGATCCTGAAATTAACACCAAAGATATTATCAAAGACGGTAAGTTTTATATTGATTATGACTACACACCAGTGCCGTCATTAGAAAACTTAAATCTTCGTCAGCGTATTACCGATAAATACTTGATGGATTTCGCCGCTAAAGTCGCTGCGGCTTAAGAAATCTCCCCTTGCCCCTCTTTATCTAAAGAGGGGAATGCAGAAGAATAGGAAACATTATGGCATTACCAAGAACATTAAAATTGATGAACGTGTTTAATAACGGGGTGAGCTTTCTCGGCGTTGCTGAAGAAGTGGAACTCCCGAAATTAACAATGAAAATCGAAGATTATCGAGCAGGCGGAATGATTGGCGAAGTGGGAATTAACCTTGGCTTAGAAAAGCTAGAGCTAACCCATAAATACGCTGGCATTGTGCCTGAATTATTTACTGGCTTTGCGTCTGAAACCATTGACAGCGAGCTTATTCGTTTTGCGGGTGCTTATCAGAAAGACGATACAGGCGATGTTGCTGCGGTGGAAGTGTTGATGCGTGGTCGTCATACGGAATTAGACGGTGGCAATAGCAAGGCAGGTGAGAAAACCGAAAGTAGTATTAAGTCGGCATTGACTTATTACAAATTGACGGTGGACGGTAAAGAGATTGTCGAAATTGATTTGATTAACTCGGTGTTTAAAGTAGATGACAAAGACCGTTATGCGAAACATCGTGCGGCAATCGGATTGTAACAATCATATCGGACGGGCACAGGACCCGTCCCTACCAAAATAATCTAAATGGAAAAATTTATGACAACTAAAACAATTACCCTAAAACAACCTATTACTCGTGGTGAAACGCAGATCAGTGAAATTCAGGTGCGTAAGCCAAATGTGCCAGCGTTGAAAGGCTTAAAATTGCTGGATTTAATGCAGTCTGATGTGAATGCAATCAGTACGTTACTGCCACGCATTACCCAACCAATGCTCACCAAAGCCGATATTGACCGCCTTGATATTGCCGATTTTACCAAGCTCACAGGTGCAGTGTTTGAAGTGATGG
The DNA here is from genome assembly GCF_053654055.1 of Ursidibacter sp. B-7004-1. Lineage (NCBI taxonomy): Bacteria > Pseudomonadati > Pseudomonadota > Gammaproteobacteria > Pasteurellales > Pasteurellaceae > Ursidibacter > Ursidibacter sp. B-7004-1. Next base: position 27,925 of record NZ_JBSIUP010000008.1, read on the forward strand.
GCGTGAATGAAGAAGAGAGCGAAAGCGAAACTGATGAGGGAAAGTCAGACTAGTTCCTTCTTGTGTTGAAGATGCCATCGCTGACATCGCCACCGTTTTTCACTGGCAACCGAATGCTTTTGATGAGATGGATTTAGATGAGTTGATGCAATGGAGTGAGTTGGCTCGAGAGCGAGCCGAAGTTAGTCAAGATGAATAGATAAAATCTGCCCCCGTTTACGGGGGAAGTACCTTGCGAAGCAAGGGGTAGGGGGCAGACAAGCGGTGAGTTTTTAGCGAAATTTTACAAATTGCCCCCTTCGGCTCGTTTCACTCGCCACTTCCCCCGCAAGCGGGGGCAGAATGTAACTACACATAGAGAGATTAAATGCTCCAAAATATCGCCCTAATGAGTTTGGGATTTTTTGTTTTTATGCGACAAACCATTCCCTTTCAAGAAACTAGCCGAGATGTCTCGTGGAATCACCCAACAAATAATGTGGTGGGGAAATTACCACGCACGCAATTTACAGGCAAAGCCAGCGAAACCATTACCCTAAGTGGCACGTTAATGCCTGAAATTACAGGTGGGCGAATGAGTTTGTTAGCCTTGGAAATGATGGCTGAAAAAGGCGTGCCATATCCGTTGATTGACGGTGCTACCTTTATGATTAAAGGTTGGTTTGTGATTGAGAGTATCAATCAGCAAAACACCGAATTATTTGGCGATGGCACACCTCGTAAAATAGATTTTTCGATGACGCTAAAACGCACCGATGATTCTATTTTGGGTGATATTATTGATGATGTGATGAGTTATTTGTAGTTGCTTGCTCTGCGAATTGCTTTAATGCTAGCGTTACCACCTGATTTTGCCCGATCCCCATTTCTTTACTGAGTTGTTCAAGTAGTGAAATGGTATCAATATGTAGTTTCAGCGATTTTTGTTTAATGCCACGTTTCGCATCACTTTTTGCGTTAATTTCTTGTCTTGTCATTGCCATTTGAATTACCTATTGATCTTTAAATTAAGTTTTTGTATAGTTGGAGCCGTCAGGGGAAGCGGTAACTTCCCCCTTCGGATTATCTTAGCTAATTACAGTTCCAGAGCAACTAGCTAAACAACAGATAATCAGGATAATGAAGAAAAGCGACTTTTTCATATCCTTACTCCTATTGTTAGCCCCACTTTCTACAAGGTGGGGTTTCTTGTATCTAACCCCTTGCTAGATGTGTTTATTGTAAGGAGTCTTACATTAAATTACAAGTGTTTTGTTATCTTTTTTTCCACATTTTCAATACGTTATCTCTTTTTTCAGATGGTTTTAATATGGCGTTTATTTTTCTATTTGATGATGACTTATGTTTGAAAAACTGCTCCAAACCAACCACCGCAAGCCGAAGGTGCATTTAAGCGTTCGACCTGATCCGAAAAGTGAGAAAAAGGATATTACCACCCTACTCTCTCAACGTTTGATGAGTTTAACTTTAACGGATAGTCGGGGCTTTGAAGCGGATCAGCTTGATTTAACCTTAGATGATGCAGACGGTTTGTTAGATTTGCCAAGTCGTGGGGCGATTTTGTCGTTGGCGTTTGGCTGGGCTGATGAGCCGTTGGTGTTTAAAGGAGAATATACGGTTGATGAGTTGGAGCATTCGGGTGCACCTGATATTGTGACGATTCGGGCCCGCTCTGCAGATATGCGTGGTACGTTGATGAACCGTTATGAACGCTCTTTTAATAATCAAACCATTGGGGCGATTGTGAAAAAGATTGCCGAAGAAAATCAGCTTAAGCCGTTGGTTGATAAGGTGTTTGAGAATTTTGTGATTAAACATATTGACCAAACCAATGAGAGTTCAATTAACTTGCTTTCTCGTTTAGCAGAAGAACACGATGCGATAGCCACCGTAAAAAATGGCAATTTGCTATTTATTCAAGCAGGGCAAGGGAAAAGTGCCAGTGGCAAGCCATTGCCGACAATACACATTACCCGACAAGATGGCGATAGTCATCGTTTTGCGATTGCAGAGGGCGATAATTACAAAGCCGTTAAAGCCTACTGGCACGATACTGACACTGGCAAGCGTGGCGAGGTGGTTATTGATGAAAATAGTGACGTGAAAAAAGTCAATAAAAAGACCAAAAAAGGTAAGGAGAGCAAAAGTAAGAAAACGGTGGTGGTGCAGAAGGAGCCTGTGGAGAGTGATGCCGATAATATCAAAACCCTACGTCATACTTACAAAACTGAACAATCTGCCTTGCGTGCTTGTCAGCGTGAGTTTAGTCGTTTACAACGTGGCGTTGCCAGTTTTTCACTGAATTTAGCGGTGGGTAATGCGGAGTTGATGCCTGAATTGCCTGTGCAAGTGGTTGGTTTTAAGCCACAGATTGACAGTACGGATTGGATTATTACGCAAGTAACACACTCAATCAGCGAAAGCGGTTTTACAACGGCGATTGAGTGTGAGTTGAGGGTGGATACAGGAAAGGATTAAAAGGTTATTACCAATAATGTGCAAATAAACGTTGATACCATTTCAACGGTAGGCAATCTGATGGAGAATACCCCAAGGCGATAACGGTTTCGTTATAAGCGATTTTTTCCAAGTTTTTTAAGGGTTCTCCTTCTTCATCATCTAAACGGTGCATTGCTTTTTCAATTTGATTAAGTTTATCGTGTGTTAAATCCGTTTCTAACAGTTGATTGCGTAATTGTCCAAAGGCTAATACAAAATTCTGGTGCTGATTGGCTTTTTGGCTAAAGGCAAGCCAAAAAGCTAAAACTGAAAGTAAAGTCACACTAAAACCTAAAATAACGGCAAGTTGTGGAGCTTGGTTAAGAATAGCAACGGCAGAAGCTGAACCAAGTAACGCATTTGTGATATTGGTTAAATTATCCCACCATCGAAAAAATGCTGACCGTTTACTGTTGTAGCGAATAGAGCGATTCAGATCAAATTCAAGGGAGTGTTTACGTTGGGCTAAGTTGATTGTCTTCATAGGGCTGTTTTCCTTTATCGGCTGGGTTTGGTTGCTGTTTACGAGTGAAATCATCACGTTCACAACTTGCCCATTTTAGCCTGTTGAAGTTTGTTTGATGTCGTTTTGTTTTGTTATTTGGCATATAACCTTCCTAGATGTGAGTCGCCCACAACGCAATCACCTAAATGCTTTTTGACTTCTCCACAATTCTTAACGGACAAACATCAATATATTGTGCAGGCAGTTTTTGCCACCAAGCAATTTTTCTTAAATCTTCTTTAGGATATTTGTGGTAGCTGGCTTCTTCATTCCAACATATTTCCATTAAGACATTTAATGTATTTGGCTCGTTGATTTCAATATTATCAACTTCTTTCCAAAGCTGCGTAATATCCTCAACTGTTTTTGCATCTCGCCATTTTATTTCAAGTTTTTTATAGGCTTGATAAAACTCCTTGTAATCTCTTGCTTTATCGCCAAAGCCAATAAAGGAGTCAAAGGCAGAGAGAATAAGAATAATCACATTACACAATACGGCATAAAGTTCATATTGTTTGGCAAGAATTGCCACAATGGTTGCTGAACCTATGATATAGCTTAGAATTTTGTGTGTATTATTCCAAAAACTAAAAAATGCACTACGCTTGGCGTGATACCGTAAATTTTTGCCTAGATGAAACTGCAGATTGAATTTTTCATCTTCAAATTGCGTATTATTTTCTTCTAGGTGGACTTGAGCTTTGACCTTTTCCATAATGTTGTTCCTCATCAGGTTTGTTTTCGACAAAATACGAGGAATAATTTTGTATTAGATTCATTTTTTAAGTCCTTAGTTTATCTTGTTATGTGATTTTTAACTCGGAATTTCCCCAGTTTCTAACATCTGCAGATATTCCGATTCATTGATTATTTGAATGCCATATTCGGTCGCCCTTGCTAATTTTCTTGGACCAACCGTTCTTGATGTTTCATCAATTACCAAAAAATTGACAGATTTTGACATATCCATAACCGTTCTTAATTCTTTTTGTTCTGCTAATTTAATGAGTTCTGCTTTTTTATCTTTCTTAAACCCACTAAAACAAAAAGTGATATTATCATTTAAGCTATTATGGTGTTGAATATGGCGTTGAGCATTGATTTTTGCATCAAATTCTAGATAAACCTCGTTAGGTAAATTGGCTAAATAATCCTTAGCTAATTGAATATCATCAAAATAGCCAATAACTCTATCGTGTCGGAAAGTGATTATTCTGCTTCTTTCTGAACAATACCCACGAAAATAAAAGCCATCATCATTGATATTTGAGATTGAATAAGCTCCGACTTCTTTATGGGCGTTCATATAAACAAAAATAGCCATATTAATAGTCCCTATTTCCTAATCCCCGTCACTTCACGCACATTGCCGTTAAATACTTGGTTATTATTGCCACCATCGCCATTTTGAACAACACTCCCATTTCCCCCATTACTCAGCCCACTCATCTGCATCATCAGATTTGCTTTTTGTGCTGGGGTAAGTTGGCGATAAGCTAACAGCACCATTTGTTCATCGGTGGCAAGTTGTTCAGATTCTTTACCTGAAACTAACCAATCCAAACTTAAAGAGTGTGTTTCAGAAAATTCAACAGCTGTGTCAAATGGTAGGTTATTTCTAGTTTTCCAGTTTCTTACTGTTGATGATGGCTTACCTAAGGATTGAGCTAATTCATCATCAGTATTGGCTGATAGAACGGATTTCATTCGTTCAATAATCAGACGACTATTTAAAAGGCTCATAAAAAAATCTCTTGCTTTGTTGCAAAATGGGTTGCAATGTCGCAAAATGGGTTGTAATATATCCGCAACTGATAAAACATATCAGTAAATTATCTTGATAGCTATTTATAGCTATAAATCCGTTACTTTTCAAGGGAAAAACAATGACAGAGATCACAAATTCGGAAGAAAAACCGAAGCAAAAGGAGCTAAAGGAAAAAATGTACACCTTTGTAGATCCTGCGGTAAAAGCAAAAATTGTCTCACTTGCCGAGCAAACCGACCGCTCGCCTTCAGCAATGATTCGGGTGTTGGTGATGAAAGGCTTAGAGCAGATGGGGGAAGTATGAATAAATAGGAGGCATTGGCAAAAAAACAACAATATCTAACCGCTTGTTAGGGGTAACAATGGTTAGTAAAAAACGTTAAGGCTGGGCTGTGAGCTGTGGGGACAGTGAGCAGAATGGTGGATTTGGTAAAAGTAAAACAATATGGCAAAGGGCAAAGATGAATGTAAATGTGAAATGTATTAAATGCGGTGCAAAGTTGAATGTAAGAACGTCTGAAACTCCAACTTTGCAGACTTGTATCACAGTTTTTAGATGCCATAACTGCGGCTGCTCTGGAAAAGCGATTACGGAAATTGTGGAGTTTTTCGAGCCTGAATACCGAGAGGCTGAAGGCTGGCGACTAGCGAATAAGCCGTTAAATCAGCTAGATAGACAAACTGTTGATATGTTCGCACCTGAATATACACATTCATCTCAATTCAAATATTAATCTTTAAACGGTACAAAAAATAGCCTTTTTAATCAGGGCGGGTTTTTTGCACCCTAAAAATAGGAAATTGCACAATGAATAAACAATTTAGACGTAATCAACGTTGGCGTATGAACCGACAATTGAACAACCGCAGACGCATAAATCTGTGGTTGTTGGAGAAGCGTGTGAGCTATTTGGAAGGTCGTGAAGAAGTGTTAGTGCTTGATTTGGAAAACACCCACGATTTGATGAAAGCCCTTGAAACAAAGGTGCAAGCGTTGATTGCGGAAAATCAGGCATTAAAAACGACACAACCTGTCGGACTGTTGGCTCGTGTGAAGGCGTTTTTGTCGAGTAAGGGTAATCCATAGGGTTCGGAGGGAGTATGAGTAAGGTTGTTATTGAGGTGGGTAAATCGTTTCGTATGGCTGATGGTAGCAAAGCCACAATCTTTGCCGATTTGCGTCAGGTTATTGAAGGGGGTGATCACTTTGGCTTCCATTTTTTCGGCGGTTATGTCTTTGAGGGGCAATTCTATGAATGTCGTTGGAATGAGCAGGGGCAATCAGACAGAACAAACTATCGTGGCTTTTTAGAAGCACCTTGGCAGGAATAATTGGGGGAGTTATGGATTATCACAGTATTGAACAACGCCAAAAAGTTCATTTAGAAAAAATCAAGGCGTTAAAACAGCAGGGAATTACAGGTTTTTCGGCAGTTTTTCAAATCTGTGATGATGAGGCAAGAGAACAAAATAAGGCAGAAGATAGCCCTTTAGGTCGTGTGGCTTGGGCGTTTCAACAAATGCCTTATTTGCATCGGGTGCGTTTGCTTAAGTTTGCCAATGTATTGGCAGCAGAACAGGAAAAAACGGTAAGCATCAATGGCTATCTTGCCTTTGATAAGTTTACGCAAGATGAACGTGCATACATTGCGTTAGCCCTAAAAGAAATGGGCGATATACGTCAAGACTTCCCGAAAAATCTTAAATTTTGGGAATTTCATCAACAGAGAGGGAATGATGATGTGGTTAAGAATATTGCGAATTTATATGGCAAGCAATCGTAATAAACAGTTGCGAACCTTGGCTTTTTTAGAAAAGCAATATCAGCGATTGGTTTGTGTTTATGCTCAAACAGGCAATAGAGCCGATTGGGAAAAATCTTACGCAACCCACCGCTTGTACGGGATTTTCTTTAAGCGGTTAAAAGGGGCGTAACAGTGGCAATTATTACGATTGATGGCTACTTCATTGAACAAAAGCAGGAATGTGATCAAGTCGCTTATTTTCTGCATAAAGGCAACGCCACGTTAGCCAAAGCCAATTCATTAAATAAGGTGATGGAAGTCATGTTTGATGACTTCAAAGACAGCCGACAGCATACACTTCAACGGGTTAATGTTCCCGAAATCAGAATTACGATGAGCATTCGATAAGGATTAACGATGAATACCAAAATACTTTATACCCAATCAGGCGAACAGTTCCAAATTGAAAAGAATGTCTATGGCTACCGCATTTTACAGGTGATTACGGAGCAGGAAGCAAGAGCGGTCAGTGGTTATTACAGCAGTCCTTTTGAGTTGTTTGACGGAATGGCTGATCTTGGTCTTTTCTCCAAAGATGAAACCGAAGCCTTACTTGATGTTGCGAATGAAATCAAACAAGCCTTTAAAACCTTTTGTAACTATGTTCGGGAACATCACGCTTATGATGGTTAGCCATTCGCCCTATAGAACCTTTTATCCTAGTTGTACGATAAAAAAACAGCAGTTTCGGGTTGAGTATCGTCAGATCAGTCGGCGGTTTTATTTATACCGTAACGGAAAATTGATGGGGCAATATGCTCATAGTGATTTTGTACTGCTTGCCATTGTGCAATTTTTTACAGGCTTTAAAGGCGATGAATTACCCTTTAAATATCAAGGGTTGATGAAGAAAATTGAAAAAGGCTTGCAACTTCCTTATCAGGGCTTGATTGATGATTAAACAAGATTGGATTTTATCAGATGTAGAACAGGCGGAAATGTTTCCGCCTGAAGTCATTGCATCTGAAATTATCCCGTCTATGTTTAATCAAGCACCTGTTGATCCGACAGAATGGCGTAAACCACAAGATTTTTATGCTCTCTCTCCCGTACAACGTTCTTTATTCGATTTGGACGAAGAACATTTTCAAGAACGTATTGATGCGTTATCTCACTTTCCTAAACCGATTGCGGATTTCTTAGCAGGTCAGTTAAAACGCCGAATTCGCAGTTATGGTTCGTTATATGCCGACAGTTGGTTTAAATCACAAATAGCCCTGCAGTATGAGCGTTATAAATTGGTAATGTCGCAATATTGTGATGCGTTGTCGCTGTTTAAGATGACATACCAAGATTTAGATTTTTTGAATGATGTGGAATTGCCTAGTTGCTTTCAACAGCCTGAGCGAGAAACAGAAGAAGAATATCAGGCAAGATGTCAGCAGAAAATACAGGCGTGCAATGAACTGCTTAAACCAATTGCATCACGTTTAATTGAAAGTGAGACAATTTTCAAGCGTGAGCATTTACGCCCGTTATGCTATATGCGAGCCGATGAGCTAAAGGCAATGGCAAATTTATTCGCTTCATCAATGAGCGAAGAAATGCACCGTATTTGCGATGAGAACTACCATACCGTAACAGATACCGAGACAGGCGAAGCATTATTTCATCAGATTTATCGAAAATTAGTTGCCGATATTAACGCTTTTGGCATTGATGCACCTTATCAGTCAAAAGTGAAATCAGGCTCAATTTCGGTGAACGAGATCAATTCAGGCTTGCTTAAAATCACCGATCCTGCGTATTGGCTAGGTAAATTAGAGCGAATGGCGACACGTTTGCAGGAGCATTTGGCGATTGCGGTTGGAATGGTGCATCAAGGGCTAGGTGGTTATGTGAGTAACGACCGCTTGAAAGCCTATGAACAGCAACGTAAGAATAACTTTGAATTTATTAAAAACTGCGTCATCACCAATATTCTAAATGAAGAAGAGCAACACGATTTGCTTGAAATTTGGCTGAAAAGCAGTGCAAATCCTAAGATTGCTCGTATTGAGCTAATGAACCGTATGCGGGGTTTTGAAGAGATTGCGGATTACTATCAGCACGAAGGTGTGTTCGTTACGTTAACCGCTCCGTCAAAATATCACGCAATGCTACATCAAGGTGGAGTTAATCCGAAGTGGAATGGGTTTGCTCCACATCAAACACAAAAATATTTATGCGGTGTATGGGCGAAAATTCGTGCATCGTTAAAACGTCAAAATATTCAAACTTACGGCTTTCGTGTGGCTGAACCGCACCACGATGGCACGCCTCATTTTCACTTTGTCCTTTATACCAAGCCCGAAGATATGCGAGCGTTAAAACGCACGATTTATCGTTATGCGTTAGAAGAAGATGGTGACGAACCAGGGGCAAAACTCCGCCGTTGTACTTTTAAGAAAATTGATAAAAGCCTTGGCAGTGCAACAGGCTATCTTGCGAAGTATATCAGTAAGAATATTGATGGTCAGGCAATGGACGGCTTGTTTAGTGATGAAACAGGCGTTGATGTTCGTTTGTCTGCGTTACGCACAAAGGCGTGGGCGACTGTTTGGGGTATTCGTCAGTTCCAGCAAATCGGCGGAGCTTCTATCAGTGCCTATCGTGAGTTGCGTAAGTTAGGCAGTGAGAAACAGCAAGATGAAACGGTCGATATTGGTAGAGCGATTAGTGATACAGGTTGCTTTGCAAGTTATACCGAATTCCAAGGCGGTGTGTTTGTGAAACGTGCCGATCAGAAAGTACGCCTGAATTATATTGAAGCTGGCGAAACCAAATATCAGGAAACACGCCATAAAGTAAACGGTGTGAAAAATAGTGCAAATGGCAAGGTAACGATCACTCGCTTAAAAGAGTGGAAAATTGAAAGAAAGCGTAAAGATTGGGAGGAAATGGCAACACAGAAAAAACAAGAGAAAGGTATCAATCACACAGCCGAATGGAATGAGGCTGAAACAGGCGAGCTTGCTCGCCCTTGGACTCGTGTCAGTAACTGTACGGGGTCAAAAAATACACAAATCCACCCAACCATAAGGGATAGAATAAAAAATGAGCTAATTATTCAGCGTGGACGGATAACAGATTATCAAGTTGATGATTTATTAAACGGTAAACCACTTAAAATTTACAGTAATGAGCAAGTTCAGCTTTATGTGACATATAGCAACGGACAGCTCATTGAAGAAAAACGGTATAGTTGATTGTGAACAATCGGGGTTAATTGATACTTAGGAGATTTTTATGAAAAAATTTATTGCTTTGACTGCGGTTTCTTATTCAAAAGACAAAGACGGTAAAAGATTTGCCGAAGAACATTGCTTAATGATAGATATTGATTTTATTGATGGATTTACTGATGCATTGATTCCTGATGATGATTTTGATTTGGAAGGAATTAGCAAAGTAAAATTTAAACAAGAAGGATCAAGAGTTTTTTTAAACAAAAAGGGGCAGGAGTTTTTTAACAATAAAATTTTTAATCTTTCTTTATGTAATGAGTGTATTTCTGACGACTGTGTATTCGTAACTGAAGAATTAGATGATATTAAGAAAATGTTGTTTTAGGTAGGAGCAATCAATGATAGATATTCAACAAACCATCGCCCAACGTGGCAAGCAGTACGGCAGTTTTGATGATGTGGCTTTAATGAGCCAGCAGCTCAAGGGGGTTTTGCACAATACCAATACTCAGCTTTCAGCAGTGCAGCAGGAGGCGGTTGAGATGATTTGCGTGAAACTGGCTCGTATTTGTGCGGGGGTTGATCCTAATTATGAGGATAATTGGCGTGATATTGCAGGTTATGCGGTGTTAGGTGGGAAATTGGACGAATAGGAGGAAATATGGAAAAGGTGGAACAAGTGGCTGAAATTGAGAAAAATGTTGCAAATATGCCTGAGCCTGATATTGAGTTTATTCGGTTAGGTGAAGTGGTTAAATTGTTTGGGGTAAGTCGTGCGACATTTGACCGTTGGCAACGGCCCGATTCGGAGTATTATATTCCTGATTTTCCGAAAAAAATCAAAATGGGGAATTTCTCGTTTTATGTTCGGTCGGAAATTCGGGCATATATGCAGAAAATGATTGATGAAAGTTAAAAGAAAGGCTGGGAGTTTTACCCAGCCTTTTTGTTATTGTGATTTCCAACCGCATTTCTCGATGAAATTACCCCAGTAATTCATTATTGGTATTCGCTCTGGTAGGTAATTGTGGCGATTATAGACTTTTCTCACTCGGTTACCTTTGATGGTATGGGCTAACACGGCTTCAATAGCATCAGGGTCAAAACCTTGGCTATTAAGGTGGGTGCTGATTAAGGCTCGCATACCGTGTGAGGTAAAGATGCCTTTGTAGCCGTTAGATTTCATTGCTCTGTTCACTGTTTCGCTACACATTGGTCGGCTACCGCCTTTGAAATGAGGGAACACATAATTTGAGCGACGGCTGAAAGCTCGCATTTGTTGTAAAATGTTTATCGCTTGGGGCGAGAGTGGTACGATATGATCACGTTTTTTGTAGCGTGAGCCTTTCATTTTTTCTTTTGGTATGTGCCATAGGCGATTTTCCCAGTCAATTTCCGACCATTCTGCAGATACGGCTTCGGCAGGGCGAACGCCTGTGAGGAGATTCCAAAAAATCAGATGGCGAGTCTGTGGCTTGATATTTGCCGTTTGCATCCGATAGATGAACTCTGGCAGTTGTTCGTCACTGATAGTTGGGTTGTTATCCGCTGGCTTATAATGAAAGGCTTTTTTGGCTTTATGACAATTATGCATTTCAATTAAGCCCGAGTTTTCAGCGTGATCCATTATTCCTTCAATAGTGCGTAATACTTTCTCGATGACGGAGGTTTGCTGTTTGCGATAGACTTTTTGCAGTGTATCCACCAGTAATTTTGAGTTGATTCGTTCAAGAGGTAGGTTCGCCAAGGTTGGGAAGATGTGGTTTTCTAGCCGTCGCCAATCTTGTTTCATCGTTTTTTCTGTAACCTGTGTGGTTTTGAATGCCTTCCATTTTAGGGCTACGTTGTAAAAGGTGCGTTCTATGTTGTCGCTAATGCGTTGTTGGATTCCCAGTAGGTATTCTTTTGGGTCGATTTTTTCAATTAGCAACTGTTTGTATTCCGCCCGTTTTTCCCTTGCTTGTTTGAGAGACATTGTAGGGTAATGTCCTAGTGTGATTGATGTGCGTTTTTTGGTGATGGGTTTGTCGTAAATAAGTCGCCAGGTTTTTGAGTTAGGCGTGATGTCTAATACAAGCCCTTCACCGTCTCTGAGTCTGCCGTTTTTGGCATTTTTTATATCTAGGTTTGATAGCGGTTTGATGATAATAGCCATTGCTTATATCCCCTTTGTTCTATCGGGTTTGGTGTGCAGAATTTTGGTCACATTTTTAGTCCGATAGGTCTGTTTTTGCCTGATCTAGTTTGATCTCTGCAAAAGCCTAAAAATAGCCTAAAGCATTGATTTTACTAGCGTTTGATCGGGGTTGATTTTGGGGTTATAAAAACTGTGGAGGCGTGTACCGGAGTCGAACCGATCTACATGGATTTGCAATCCAGTGCATAACCGCTTTGCTAACACGCCTGAGAGAGTTATATAAAATGGAGCGGGAAACGAGGCTCGAACTCGCGACCCCGACCTTGGCAAGGTCGTGCTCTACCAACTGAGCTATTCCCGCATTTGATTTGGTATGTCGTTAAGACGTTGCGTATTCTACGAATTTTTAACGCACTGTCAAATTATAAATGCAATGATAAAATTTGATTGATGAAAAAAAGCTCGTTGTGTTGCTTTTTTGACAAATGGAGTTGCGAATTGTACAAAAAAGCGGATAATTAGCAATGAATAAGAATAACTCTTATTTGTATAATCTACCTCAATCTGATTTATTTCAAGGAGCCTATTATGCGTTTAAAATCTCTAGCAATTGCTATTTCTACTCTGTTCTTAACTACTCAGGTTAATGCTACCGATTTAGCGAAAGAAACGGAAGCCTACAAAAATTTTGTAGTCGCACAAATTGATAATTTGGTATCGGATACCGAAAAATTTGTTGGGTATTTAAAAGTAGGTGATGTGCAAAAAGCAAAACAAATCTACCCGCTTGCTCGTATGTATTTTGAACGTTCAGAGCCTATTGCAGAAAGCTTTGGTGATTTAGATCCTCGCATTGATGCTCGTTTAGCAGACTTAACTGAAGAAGGTAAAACCGAAAAAGATTGGTCTGGTTTCCATAAAATTGAACAGGTGCTTTGGGAGAAAAATACAACTAAAGGCACAGAAGAAACTGCAGATCAATTATTAAAAGATGTGAAAGAACTTCGTGCAAAAATTCCAACAGCGGAAGTTACTCCAGAATTGATGATTACAGGTGCGGTGGATTTATTAAATGAAGTTTCAACCACTAAAGTGACTGGTGAAGAAGAAATCTATTCAAAAACAGACCTTTATGATTTCAAAGCAAACATTGAAGGTGCTGAGAAGATTTACGAATTATTCAAAGCAAAATTAGAGAAAAAAGACGCTAAACTTTCTAAAGAAATTGCAGCTCGTTTTGCTGAAGTCAATGCACTATTAGATAAACATAATCAAGCTAAAGGTAGCTATGATTATGTAGGTTATGACAAACTATCTGACAAAGAGATTAAAGCTCTTGCAGAAGCGGTCAATAAATTGGGCGAACCTCTTGCTCAAATGGGTGTATTACTCGAAAAATAAGGAATTATTATGTGCGATCAACATAACCAAAATGCTCGCCGAGATTTCTTAAAACAAGCAACCTTAATGAGTGCTGGCCTAATGGCTGGCACTGCCTATGCTTTAGAACAGCGAGTTCCCCCACAAATTAAAAATAGCTACCCATTTTTTGGTACACATCAACAAGGCATTGCTACCCCTGCTCAAAAACATATCTATTTTATGGTGTTGGATTTACATACGCACAACATTCAAGAAATTAAAGAGATGTTTAAAATTTGGACAGAGTATAGCACCAATTTAACCTCAGGAAAGAATGTTAAAACTTATGGTGAAAATGCTTATGTTCCGCCAGTTGATACAGGCGAAGCTGATGGCTTAAATCCCTACAACTTAACCTTAACCTTTGGTGTTAGCCCAACTTTCTTTGAGAAATTAGGCATTGAAAAATTAAAACCTAAAGCTCTCGCTACTCTCCCCCACTTTCCACGAGATCAATTAAAAGAACATTACACTGGCGGCGATATTTGTATTCAAGCCTGTGCTGATGATCCACAAATTGCCTTTCACGCAGTACGAAATTTAGTCCGCGTTGCTCGTGCTAAAATCACAATGCGTTGGAGCCAGTCGGGTTTTAACTCTTTTGAAAATGGCGATACGCCGCGCAATCTGTTTGGCTTTAAAGACGGTACAGGCAATCCGCAGGGCGAAGCCCTAAATGAAACTGTTTGGTGCAATGAAAATGACTGGCTCAAAAATGGCTCTTATCTAGTGGCTCGCCGCATTCAAATGCACTTAGAAACTTGGGATCGCACGAATTTGAATGGGCAAGAAGAAACCTTTGGCCGTCATCGCGACTCAGGTGCACCACTAGGGGCTAAAAAAGAGTTCGATAGTGTCGATTTAGAAAAAACGGACGAAAAAGGCAATGTCGTTATTCCTGAAATTTCACATCTTCATCTTGCGAAAAAAACAGGGTTACAAATTCTTCGCCGTTCTTTCTCTTACGCGAGTGGTGTTGACCCTAGAACAGGTCAATTTGATGCAGGCTTACTGTTTATCTCTTTCCAAAAAGATCCTGCACAATTTATCACTATCCAAAATAGTTTAGGCAATATAGACAAAATGAACGAATATATCACCCATATCGGCAGTGGTTTATTTGCTTGTTTTGCAGGGGTAAAAGATGAAAACGATTACTTGGGCAAAGCATTATTTGACCAAATTTAACCATCTTATTGCACTTTTTACGCTCAGTATTACGCTGAGCGTTTGTGCTTATGCGAAGGTAGAAACCAGCCATCTCTTTGTACATTTGTCCGATGCAATGGCAGCAGTGAAACAAGATGAAATTGCAAAATCTCAGCCTTATCTCACCGCTTTAAAGCAAGAGTTTGAGAGCATACCAACACACCAATCTACCGCAGGACAAGCGGTCAGTTCTACACTTTCCATTGCAATTAACCAACCAAATCTTGCTAATTTTGAGCAACTTTCCAAAGCACTTTATGCCTTTGAAAAAGAGCAAAATCCTGTGGATTATAATCAGAAACGACAGCAGTTTGCGAAACGTGTCTTACCTGTTTATCAACAATTAGCAAAAGCGGTATCCGCTCAAGATTTAACAGAAGCCCAAACCGTATTTAAACGCTTTAATAGCACTTGGACAGCCAATGAGAAAGTCGTGCGAGAAACGAGTTTAGGGCATTATGGACAGATTGAAACCGCAATGACCTTGTTCCGTATTGCAATGCTCTCCGAGCCGACAAATTTTGCGGAAATGGAAAAACAGCTTACCGCATTAGGACAATCCTTAAATGATTTCAAACAAGGCAATGTGCTACAACCGCAAACATCACAGACTGAAAATGCCCCACAAACCTTAGCGGCAGGTATTCAACTCTTAGAACAGAGCTATCGAGCCTTTGAAAATCAACAAGTTGAGCAAGCTAAAGCGAACATTACGCTCTTTATTCAACAATGGGCGATTTTTGAAGGTGATGTTCGCACAAGAGATAGTCTGCTTTACAGCAAAATTGAAAGCGATTTACCCGTCATTATGGTAAAAGGCAACACCGCAGATAATTTACAGCATTTTCAACAGCTTATCACAGAGATGAAACAGCTTGATACCGCCAAGCATTATACCGCCATTGATGCAATGCTGATTTTATTACGCGAAGGATTAGAAGCTTTGTTGATCATTATGGCACTGCTTACCACTTTAAATGTCGCTAATCAACCAACAGCTAAACGCTGGGTATATGCAGGTACAGGCTTAGGATTGATTGCCAGTATCGCTGGCGCATTAGCGTTACATCTGCTCTTCCCTGCTATTTCGGCAGGTACAAACCGAGAAATTTTGGAAGGTGCAGTGGGCATTGTAGCGGTACTGATGATGTTGTTTGTTGGAGCTTGGTTACATCGTAAATCTTCTCTGCAAGGTTGGCAACGCTTTGTGAATAAACAGGTTAGTCAAGCACTAGCAACTGGTAGCTTAGTTTCTATGCTATCTCTTAGCTTCTTATCCGTATTCAGAGAAGGAGCCGAAACCATTTTATTCTATGCAGGAATGTTACCGCTCATTAGCACGCAAGATCTGCTGTTAGGCTTGCTGTTCGCCATTGTGCTATTAGTGATGATTGCCTTGATAATGTTGTTTTCATCGAAAAAATTGCCGATACATCATCTATTTAAAGTAATGACATTATTGATCTACGGATTAGGCTTTAAAATTTTAGGGGTAAGTATTCACGCTTTACAACTTACGCAAGTTATCCCAAGAAGTGTTGTTGATAACCTGAGTAGCATACCAGAAATTGGTTTTTATGCATCTTGGCAAGGGATTATTGCACAGATTGTCTATCTTGCTCTTATACCGATAATTTTAAAGCTTTTTAAAAGCTAACCATAATAAAAAACGGCACAGATATTGTGCCGTTTAACTCTGTTATTTCTTGCGTTCTACCCATTTTCCATCAAGGTAATCCACAATCCATTTGGTTGCTTTTCCTTCTTTTTCTGAAGTAACGTATTGACGTTTTTCTTTACGGCTAAAGCGAATAATTGCCTCATTTCCTTCTGGGTCTTTTTGTGGAGCATCTGCAAGATACTGCAATTTCTCTGGTAAACGTTCACGATATGTAGCTAATTCAACCACTTTTGGTGCTCTGCTTTCACGAGATTTTGGGAAATTATGTGCAGACATAAAAACACCACTCGCACCATCACGCAGTACAAAGTAGGCATCTGATTTTTCACATTTCAATTCTGGAAAAGCAACAGGTTCTTCTCGTGGTGGAGCGACTTCACCATTTTTCAGAATTTTACGGGTATTATCACATTGCGTACAACCCATATATTTACCAAAACGCCCCAATTTTAAGTGCATATCTGCACCGCATTTATCACATTCAACAATAGGTCCATCATAGCCTTTAATTTTGAATGTACCTGCTTCAATTAAATATCCATCACAATTTGGGTTATTACCGCAGATATGAATTTTACGAGCAGGATCAATCACATAGCTATCCATCGCTGTATCGCATTTCGGGCAACGTTTACGTTGCAGTAATGCGTTAGTTTCGGAATCTTCATCTAACACATTCAGTAATTCTGCTTCTGGAATTAAATTGATTGTGGTTTTACAACGCTCTTTTGGTGGTAAAGCATAACCAGTACAACCTAAAAACACCCCTGTACTTGCAGTACGAATTGCCATTGGACGCTGGCAAGTTGGGCAATGAATATCCGTTTCCACTAAATTGTTCGGACGCATTCCGCCTTCTAATTCATTCAGTTCTGCCGTAGTCAGTTTTTCTGAAAAATCACTAAAGAAACGGTTTAATTCTTCTTTCCAATTACTATTTCCTGAAGCAATTTGGTCTAATGTGTCTTCCATATTTGCTGTAAAATCGTAATTCATTAAATCTTGGAACGATTCATTCAGGCGATCTGTAACGATCTCCCCCATTTTCTCAGCGTAGAAACGGCGGTTTTCAACTCGCACATAACCTCGCTCTTGAATAGTTGAGATAATTGCAGCATAAGTTGATGGGCGACCAATGCCCCGTTTTTCTAACTCTTTTACTAATGCTGCTTCTGAGTAACGTGCTGGTGGTTTAGTAAAGTGTTGGCTAGGAATAACTTGATTTAGAATTAAAACTTCATTTAGTACAACTTCAGGTAATTCTTGATCTTCAGCCGTTTTACCTTGAATAGGCAAGACTTTCGTCCAACCATCAAAACGCAATACTCGCCCTTTTGTTTTTAATTCATACTCACCCGCTGTAACCGTAAGACTCGTTGAATCATATTCGGCAGCAGTCATTTGGCAAGCTAGGAATTGTCGCCAAATTAGATCGTATAAACGCTCTGCATCTTTTTCCATTCCTTTTAAGTCAATGATTGTTACATTGACATCTGACGGACGAATAGCCTCGTGTGCCTCTTGAGCTTTTTCTTTACTTGCATAGAAATTCGGTTTTGTTGGTAAATAGGCTTTGCCGAAGGTTTGCTCAATATACCCTCTCGCCATCAATAGTGCATCTTGGCTGAGATTGGTTGAATCTGTACGCATATAAGTAATATAGCCTGCTTCATATAAGCGTTGAGCTAACATCATTGTTTTTTTCACGCTAAAGCCCAAACGTGTACTTGCGGTTTGCTGTAACGTTGAAGTAATAAAAGGAGCTTTGGCTTTTGATGAAGTCGGTTTTTTCTCAATATCTGTAACAATAAATGCAGAATTTTGTAACGAACTGACCGCTTGTTCCGCCTGTTTCTGATTTTTGGCTGAGAATTTTTTTCCTTTAACGTGAGTTAAATCAAGGGTAAGTTCACCATTTTTGGCGGTAGTTTTTGCCACAATATCCCAAAATTCTTCAGGCTGAAAGGCTTTAATTTCTCGCTCACGCTCAACCAAGAGTTTTACTGCAACGGATTGTACTCGTCCAGCAGATAAGCCACGAGCGACTTTTTTCCAGAGTAATGGCGACACCATAAAGCCTACTACACGATCTAAAAAACGGCGAGTTTGTTGTGCATTAACACGATCAATATTCAGTTGTTCTGGCTTTTCAAAGGCTTGTTTAATCGCATTTTTAGTAATTTCATTAAATACAACTCGACTAAAACGTGCATCATCACCCCCGATCACTTCACGCAAGTGCCACGCAATCGCCTCTCCTTCTCTATCCAAGTCGGTTGCGAGATAAATATGATCGGCTTTTTTGGCAAGTGATTTCAATTCAGCCACCACTTTTTCTTTACCCGGTAAAATTTGGTAATGTGCTTTCCAGTCGTGATAAGGGTCAATTCCCATACGCTTCACTAAAGCGGTACGTTCCTTTTCAGATTTTACCAGTGCCTTTTGCTCTGCACTCATACCTTTGGTTGAGATCGGTTTGGCTTTTTCGGTTTTTTCTTCCTTTTCCGCACCGCTCGTTGGCAAGTCTCGGATATGCCCAACACTTGATTTCACCACAAAATCGCTACCCAAATATTTATTTATTGTTTTAGCTTTGGCTGGCGACTCAACAATAACTAATGATTTTCCCATTGTTACACCTAAATTGTTTATACTCTCGAAATTAGAAATAATGAATACAATAGTCTAACTATTGTTTCTTATTCGTTTATATTTATTGCTTTTTGAAATAAAATGGTAAAAACAATAGCAAGGCTTTCTACAAAATACAATATCAAAAGGGATAAAATGGATAAACTACACGCAATTAGCTTATTTTGTCGAGTAATTGAAACGCAAAGTTTCACCCAAGCCGCTCAACAAGAACAAATTTCGCTCGCAATGGCAAGTAAATTAGTCGCACAGCTTGAAGCTCATCTTAATGTCCGCCTACTCCAACGCACCACTCGCAAAATCACTCCCACAGAAGCTGGATTACTGTTTTACCAACGCTGTTTACCTATTTTAAATGAACTCAAAGAGGCTGAAGCCTGTGTAACCGATATTACGTCCACATTACAAGGCAAACTCACGATATCCGTACCAATGGATTTCGGCTCTCGCTTTATTGCCCCCCATTTAGGCAAATTTATTGAAACCTATCCTCACCTTCAACTTAACTTGGAATTTAATGATCGCCGAGTTGATGTGGTGGCTGAGGGCTACGATCTCGTGCTACGCATTGGCAAGCTAGAAGATAGTTCTATTGTGGCAAAACGTATTGCACAAGCAGAACATTTAATTGTCGCCTCTCCTCAGTATTTAGCCCAATATGGCGAACCCATAACAGCATTAGAATTGCAACAACACCAATGTTTACTCTATGAAGGGCAACAAACTTGGCAATTTAATGAGAACGGACATCATATTAAATTTAAACCACACAGCCGAGTATATAGCAATAATGGTTATGCTTTAGTACAAATGGCAAAAGCAAACTTAGGTATTATTCAGATCCCTAAATTCTTGTTGAAAGATGAATTAGCATCAGGCGAACTCATTCCGATCTTAAATCATTTGGAACAAGAAAAACTTGATATTAGTCTGCTCTACCCACACCGCCGCTATCTTTCGCCGAAAGTTAAAGTTGCGATTGAGTTTTTTACCATCTTGATGACAGAGCAAAAGGCGTATTTATAATTTATCTCCAATACAAGCGGTGTAATATGCTCTTAGATTTGCAAATTTTTGCATAAGGTTACCGCTTGCCTAGGGTCTGTTGATAATTCATAAAAAAGAAGCGAGAGAGTAAAATGTTTATCGCTAAACAAACCAAAATGCCTACAAAGTTTTCCGTTGGAAGAGGTAAAGGTTATTTCAGCAGACAAAGGTTATGACGCTGAGGCTCTGCGGGAGATGATTAAGATGGCAGGCGTAAAAAGCAATATACCAAGAAAGAGGAACAGTCGAAAAGGGAATGGGACGATGGATTGGTATCTCTATAAATTGTGTCATTTAGTCGAAAATGCATTTGACCGTTTGAAACATTTTCGAGCGATAGCGACAAGGTATGACAAGCTAAAAGTACATTTTCGGGCTTTTGTGCTTTTAGCTTGTTGCTTGGTTTGGCTTCCGTTGTGAATTATCAACAGACCCTAAGAGACTTGGTTTTAAAAATTTTTAAATTACACTGGCAAATAAAAAGTTATTATTTGCCAGTATTTGAGCAAAGATTATCTAGTTCTAAAGATTGGGTACCCTGGCAAGAAATCATTTATGGCACGATGTTTTTCTTCTCGTTGGCGACTACGCTGATAACCTTCTTGGATAAATTTTAATAACGCTTCATGTTGCATGGTTTTTTCGTGTACGGATAAGATTTTTTCTACCGTTAATCCATAATGTTCTACATTATCCAGATAGCTATCAGGCCAGAGTTGCCATTCATCAGCAGCCGTACCAATATCGGCATCAAAGAAAATCTTTTCTTTTGGCAAATAGGCAAAAACGGCATTTGCCATGTGATTATTTGAAATCACAGGGTAGATTTCAAGACGTTGGGTTTGGTCTTCTAATACCAATGGTTTATTTATTGGCACAAAGTGAAAATCTGCTTTTCCTTCTAATACGTCATCAAAATGTGGTGTGGTTCGTTCAGCAATTTCACGCAAAATACCTTCATTTTCCTGATGGCTATATATTTCTAAATTGGCTGCTACTGCTGCACGAAAACCGTCAGTATGGTCAAAGTGATGATGAGAGACAATTAACTTGGTGGCTTTTTTATTTACAACGAGCTGGTTAGCCTTTTCAATAATGGCTTTTCCCATCGCTTGGCTGCCGTATAATTCAAATAAAACCAAGTGGTCTGAAAATTCAACAACCATTGTACCGCCTGTTAAACGCCATACGCCTTGAGCGATTTTTTCTGCTGCGATTGTTGGGGCGACATCATGATTTATTTTTTGATTATTTTGAAACGCTTTTGGCGTTGTTAATTTATCAATGGGTTTATTGACATAGTAACCATCTACATAAATTTTGAGATAAACAACATCACGAAAATCAACTTTGGTGTTATATCCCATGGGTAATTGAATACCATCAAAAGGCATATATCCCGTAAAACTGGTGGTTAATAAAACTTCCCCTAAGTTATTTTGCGGTGCATACCACTGCACATTTTCAGGCAGCATTGACTTTTTATCTATCGCTACTTGTAATTCAATTTTAGAATCAACCTGCACAGTGAGCTGATAGCTTTTGGTATTTTCTTGTACATGGGTAATGCGTGCTTTTTTGTTCAATAGTGCATGGATTAAACTGGCAGGATTGGTCAGCGACCATAATTTTCTGACACGCACGCCATCAATAAATAGCGGGTTTTGGCTCATATACCCCACTTGTATTGTTTTGCCATCAGGCAGCTTATCATAGGCAATATTATGACCATCTAACACTTTGATAGACGGGGAGAAATCATGTCCAAATTTAGCGGCAAATGGGAACAACATATTGATTCTTTCTTTTTGAATAAAAGTATCTTGTTCAAAATCCCACAGGCGGTTTAAATCATTTGCAGCAATCCACTTTTTAGGTGCCTCAACAGAAGGGGAAATTGCACCCCCACCCCACATATACTCATATTGTCCATACCCTTGCAGTTTCAGGCTGCTTAGTGATTTTATTTTTTCTACGCCACCCATGCTTTCGGCAGTTTGCCATACAATCTGTTCTGCTGATGACGTGGCAAAAGCAGGGAGTGCCATTAAACCAAAAGCGATTAAGCCAAATATTGGGGATAATTTTTTTAGTTTCATCATTATTCCTATGAATGGTTATAAAAAAAGACTATTTTTTATCAATACCAAGAAGTTACAAGTTAATTAAATGTCCATGCCTTTCCACTCACGCCCTTTGACTGGCGGTAGCCACGGAAAAGTGGCTTGTGCCGTCATCGCCCATAAGGTATCGGGCAGTTGGTAAAAGGCTTGTTTATCAACATCAATTTCCCGTTCAATGGCATCTTCTTTGCCTTCACGAATGTGTGTTGCAAAAGTGGGGTTAATCATGACGGTTTTCCCCAATGCGATAAATTCCGCCCAGCCCGTTTGATAAGCCTTTAAGACGTCTTCTGCGGTCAATAAATTGCCCACGCCAATCAGTGGCAGTTTGCCGCCAATACGTTGATGAATCAGTTCAATGCGGGTTTTAGACGTATCCGCCCCACGGCGAACTTTATTTTCAAAACCCCATAACGAAACGTGTAAATATTGCAACGGTTTTTCCACCAACGCATCAATCAACGTGAACGTTTCGCTCATCGTCAAACCATTATCGCCAGCCTCTTCGGGCGAAAAACGATAACCAATCACAAAATCAGGGCGTTGATGTTTTAATTTTTGAGCGACCACACTATCCACAACCGCCAATGGAAAAGCCAACGGCTCACCCCAACGGTCGGTGCGTTGATTACTCTGCGGCGAATAAAACTGCTGAATAACATAGCCATTTGCCCCGTGAATTTCTACGCCGTCAAAGCCTGCCATTATCGCCAACTCGGTTGCGCGCCCAAAGGCTTGCACTAAATTTTCCACTTCTTGCTCGGTCATCGCGCGGATATGGTCTTTTGCACTAGGCGCGGCAACATCATTATTGTTCAATTCAGGAATGGACTGTGCGCCACCGTGATGAATTTGCAAAATGGCTTTCGCCCCTTGCGATTGGATTTTTTCAGCCACTTGACGCAAGCTAGGCAAATCTTTTTCGCCAACGGCTTCAGGCTGCCCATGAAAGGCTTTTCCGCCCTGTGCTACCAACGTCGCTGCGGTAATAAATAAACCAAAATCCGTTGCACGGCGGTCTAAAAATGCCAACTCTTGTTCTGTTACCTGACCCGTTGGCGAAGAGGCTAAATGGGTCATCGGTGCAACCACGAGACGATTTTTAATTGTGATACCATTGTTGAATGTGAATGGCTCAAAAAGCGGTTGAAATTTGGGGTTCATCATCTTGTAAAGTCCTAAAATATTGAAATTTTAACAAATTTGTTAGCGATTATAATTTTGACAAAAATAAATAATTTGTCAAAGTTGGCTTATTTTGACATATCTGATACTTTTTGTCAAAATAAATTTACCACCAAAAAGAGAGTGTCTTAAAAATGAGCAAAACCTTATCCGAACAAGAACTAAATGAAAGACGACAAAGCGTATTGGTCGCTGCCTTAGACTGTTTTTTCTACTTTGGCGTAAACAAAACGTCCCTAACCGAAATCGCCAAACAAGCAGGCTTATCCCGCACTTTGTTATATTTGCTTTTCTCCAGCAAAGAAGAAATTTTTGAACAAGCCTTCGCTTATTTATTGCAAAGCAATATAGAAAAAGCCCAAACTGTTGCTGAACAAACGCTGCCTGATAAAGAAAAATTATTAACCATGATGGATTTGGTCTTTATTTCGAACTACCAACGGGCAGCCAATTCTCCCCATTTAAGCGGTATGAAAGATTTATGCGAATACATCAACGACCAAGCACATAAAGAATTTATTATGAAATTAAAAGATTGTGCGAATTGGATCTTTCACGATGAAACAAAAAGCGAAATTTATGCCTTCGCTGTTGCAGGACAAGGTGATGATAACCCTAAACCCGAAGTTTTACGCCAACGCATAGCGGATTTAACGGCGTATTTTATGAACTAGAACAACACAAAAAAATGAAAAATCCCTAGGGTCTGTTGATAATTCATAAAAAAGAAGCGAGAGAGTAAAATGTTTATCGCTAAACAAACCAATTACTCCTCGCAATGCCTCGAACACTACTTGATAAGCACTGGACGAAACTAAAGCCTATTTAGCTTGATTTAGGCTTCATGACAAATCAAATTTAAAATTAACGCTTGAAGACATTCTGTTCCGTCTTAAAACTGACTGTCAATGACGTGATATTCCCGAATACTTTAGTAAATCAAACACCCTCTACCGCAACTTCCGTTATTGGGTGAAAACCCGATTGGGAGTGGCTGTTTATTGATGGTTCGCATATCCGTGTTCACCAACACGGAACTGGGATTATCGGTCAAGGAATCGGTAAGACGAAAGGGGGTAATACGACTAAAATTCATTTGGTGGTCGATACCGTTGGAAGAGGTAAAGGTGATTTCAGCAGACAAAGGTTATGACGCTGAGGCTCTGCGAGAGATGATTAAGATGGCAGGTGTAAAAAGTAATATACCAAGAAAGAGGAACAGCCGAAAAGGGAATGGAACGATGGATTGGTATCTCTATAAATTGCGTCATTTAGTCGAAAATGCATTTGCCCGTTTGAAACATTTTTAAGGAATAGTGACAAGGTATGACAAGCTAAAAGCACATTTTCGGGCTTTTGTGCTTTTAGCTTGCTGCTTGGTTTGGCTTCCGTTGTGAATTATCAACAGACCCCAGCTCTATTTCTTATTTTTTAAACATATTCCACCATATTTTCACAATTCTGCTTGCAAAATTATAAAACTCATCTATATTGAATATAAATTCACCTTTTGTGGTTTTATATTCAATAATTTAATTATTTAGGAGATTTATATGCAACGCAGACAACTTTTTCAATTAGCAGGTGCAGCGGCTTTAACAACCGCATTTTCAACATTCAGTAAGAAAGTAGAAGCAACAGGGATATCAATGCCACAAGGCATTTCACTTCCGATTAAACTCAACTTTAATGAAAACTCATTAGGTATGTCTGCTAAGGCAAAGAAAGCGATTTCAGACAGTTTAGACATTGGGTTTCGTTATCCTGACGATCAACGTGAAGAACTAATCGGCTTAATTGCTAAAAAATTTAATTTAGCAACTAACCAAATTTCTATGGGAAATGGTTCATCTGAAAATATTCAAGCTATTGTTCAGGCATTGATTATTCGAGCACAGAAAAACAACACACCAATTCAACTTGTCGTGCCAGATCCTACTTTTAACTATGCTGAGTTATATGCACAAGCATTAGGTATTTCTGTGGTTAAAGTACCGTTAATGGCAGATTTCTCTTTTGATATTAAGCAACTGCAACAAGCAGCTGAACAATTTAAGGGAGAAACCATTTTCTATCTTTGCAACCCAAACAACCCAACGGCAATGATTACCCCTGCGACAACCTTATTTGATTGGATCAATGTAGCACCTACTCACCACTTCTTTATTTTAGATGAAGCCTACGCAGAGTTAGTCCAAAATCCTGATTTTAAGAGCGGTATTGAACTGATTAAAGCCAATAAAAATAATGTTGCGGTAACTCGCACGTTTTCTAAGTTATATGGGTTAGCAGGCTACCGTATTGGTTATTTATTAGGTACAGAAGAAGTTGTTGCCTTAGCAGAAAGTTGTATGTCTTACGACAACACAAACTTAGCAGGTGCAGTTGCCGCTATCGCATCATTACAAGATCCACAATTTGAACAGCTCAGTTTAGCAACTATTAATGCCTCTCGCCAAATAGTTCAAAAAGCACTCACTGAATTAGGTCTAAAATATGTGGATTCCAATGCGAATTTTATTTTCCACCAAATTAAAGGCGATGTTAAAACTTATCAACAACGTATGAAAGAGCATCAAATTTATGTTGGTAGAGAATTTTTACCGATCCAAGGGTGGAATCGTTTAACACTCGGCACGCCACAAGAGATGGAAGTTTTTATCAAAACACTTAAAATGTTTAGAGAGAAAGGTTGGGTATAAGTTTGCTTTTAAATAGTTAGTATAAAAATAAAAGCTCGAGAAATGGTGTAATGGACAAAAATTTTGGCTAAAATTTAATCCAACTTTTAGTAATCATTTTGTCTATTACACCTTTTTCTATATTAACTATTCATCAATATGACGTTCTGTATGACCTGTGTAAATTTGTCTTGGGCGAACAATTTTCAGACTTTCTTCACACATTTCTTTCCAGTTTGCAATCCACCCTACTGTTCTCGCTAAAGCAAAAATAACTGTGAACATTGAGGTTGGAATACCAATCGCTTGTAAAATGATACCTGAATAGAAATCGACATTTGGATAAAGTTTACGCTCAATAAAGTATGGATCACTTAATGCAATTCGCTCTAACTCCATTGCCACTTCAAGTAACGGCGTAGTAACCCCCAACTCTTTAAGCACTTCGTGACAAGTCTCACGCATTACTTTTGCTCGTGGGTCATAATTTTTATACACTCGATGTCCAAAACCCATTAAACGGAATGGATCATTTTTATCTTTAGCTCGAGCAATAAATTCTGGAATACGATCAACAGTGCCAATTTCTTCTAGCATTTTGATACAGGCTTCGTTTGCTCCACCGTGTGCAGGTCCCCAAAGAGATGCAATACCTGCTGCTATACACGCAAATGGATTAGGGCCAGATGATGCCACACTTCGCACTGAGGATGTCGAGGCATTTTGTTCGTGATCTGCGTGTAGGGTAAAGATACGATCCATCGCACGTTCTAATACTGGGTTTACAATATAAGGCTCACAAGGAGTCGCAAACATCATATACAAGAAGTTTCCTGCATAAGAGAGATTATATTGTGGATACATAAATGGGCGACCGATGCTGTATTTGTAACACATCGCCGCTAATGTCGGCATTTTAGCCAGCAAACGAATAGCAGTTTTATCACGAGAACTTTGGTTATCTTCTAAAATATCGTGATAGAAAGCGGCTAATGCACTACTTGCCGCACACATTACTGCCATTGGGTGTGAATCTCGGCGAAAACCTTGAAATAAGCGAGTAAATTGTTCATTCACCATATAATGCGAGCAGATCTCTTTTTTAAATGCGTCTAACTCTTCTGTATTTGGTAATTCACCGTTTAATAATAAATAAGCAACATCAAGGTAGCTTTTATGCAAGGCTAATTCATCGATTGGGTAGCCTCGATGTAATAAGATCCCCTGATCGCCATCAATATAAGTAATGCTAGATTCACATAATGCCGTAGAAGTTAGCCCCTGATCGTAGGTAAATAATTTCTCTTTTTGTAATGATTCCACCCCAATTGCATCATAACCTAAGTTACTTTGATATACTGGCAAACTAAATTTACGTCCATCACTGAGTTGTAGTTCTGCGGTTAAAGTTGGATGTAGTTTAGGCATATTCATTCCCCCTGTTTATTGTCATTTTCAAGCGGTAAGTTATTAGTAAAATTTTGCAATAATCTGACCGCTTGCCTTGTCTTTTTATTTTCTATGCGATGGTTTGGAAGATAACGTCATCAGCTTTTTTCATATAGCTATTGATTTCGTTGAAATTCATATAACGATAGGTATCTTCTTTATCGTTATCCAAACTATTTACATAACTCAAATATTCATCTAGTGTCGGAATTCTGCCCAGTAAGGCACAAACTGCAGAAAGTTCTGCTGATGCCAGATAAACAAAAGCCCCTTTGCCCATACGATTTGGAAAGTTACGAGTAGAAGTTGAAACAACCGTTGAGCCATCTGCCACTCTTGCTTGATTTCCCATACAAAGTGAACAACCAGGAATTTCAACCCTTGCCCCACTTTTACCATAGATGCTGTAATAGCCTTCTTCCGTTAGCAAAGCTGCATCCATTCTTGTTGGTGGCACAACCCATAAGCGTGTCGGTAACATTGCCGTAGATTGACTTAATAGTTTACCTGCTGCTCGAAAATGCCCTATATTTGTCATACAAGAACCAATAAAGACTTCATCAACTTTATCGCCTTGAACGTCCGAAAGTTTTCTCGCATCATCAGGATCGTTCGGTGCACAGACAATCGGCTCTTTGATTTCATTCAAATCAATCTCAATAACCGCTGCATATTCTGCATCATCATCTGCTTCCAATAATTGTGGGTTATCTATCCAAGCCTGCATTGCGTTGATACGGCGTTCTAAAGTACGAACATCACCGTAACCTTCCGAAATCATCCATTTGAGTAACACAATGTTTGAGTTGAGATATTCGATCACAGGCTCTTTATCTAATTTAATGGTACAAGCTGCTGCTGAACGTTCGGCTGATGCATCGGATAATTCAAAGGCTTGTTCTACTTTCAGATGCTCTAACCCTTCAATTTCAAGAATTCGCCCCGAAAAAATATTCTTTTTACCTGCTTTTTCAACAGTTAATAAACCTTGTTGAATCGCATAATAAGGAATGGCGTGAACTAAATCGCGTAATGTGATGCCTGCTTGTAATTCACCTTTGAAACGAACAAGAACAGACTCGGGCATATCCAGTGGCATAACGCCTGTTGCAGCGGCAAAAGCAACCAAACCAGAACCAGCAGGAAATGAGATCCCGATAGGAAAACGAGTGTGAGAATCTCCACCCGTCCCCACTGTATCAGGTAGTAACATTCGATTTAACCACGAGTGAATTACACCATCGCCAGGACGTAACGAAACACCCGCTCGGTTCATAATAAAATCAGGTAATGTATGATGCGTTACTACATCAACAGGTTTTGGATAAGCGGCAGTATGGCAGAAAGATTGCATTACTAAATCTGCGGAGAAACCTAAACAAGCGAGATCTTTTAATTCATCACGCGTCATTGGGCCTGTGGTATCTTGTGAACCGACACTTGTCATTCTTGGTTCGCAATACTGCCCTGCTCTAATACCTTCTACACCACAAGCTCTCCCTACCATTTTTTGAGCTAAGGTATAACCTTTACTGGAGTCTTGAGTTGCTTTCGGTTTCACAAAAACCTCGCTTTCAGGTAAGCCTAATTCAGTTCTTGCTTTATGTGTTAAACCACGTCCAATAATCAACGGAATACGCCCACCAGCACGCACCTCATCAAGCAAAACATCTGTTTTTAAAGTAAAGGTTGCCAATACTTCATCGCTATTGTGTTTACAAATTTTGCCTTGATAAGGATAAAGGTCGATCACATCGCCCATATTAAGTTGGCTAACATCAACTTCAATCGGTAAAGAACCAGCATCTTCCATTGTATTGAAAAAAATTGGAGCAATCTTACCGCCTAAAACTACACCACCAGCCCGTTTATTTGGAATGTAAGGAATATCATCACCCATTAACCAAAGTACCGAGTTAGTTGCTGATTTGCGTGAAGAGCCTGTTCCCACTACATCGCCCACATAGACAAGCGGAAACCCTTTCTCTTTTAACTGTGCAATTTGTTGCATTGGGCCTACAACACCAGCCTGATCAGGTTCAATACCATCACGTTCATTTTTAAGCATTGCTAAAGCGTGCAGTGGAATATCAGGGCGAGACCACGCATCTTGAGCTGGTGATAAATCGTCTGTGTTGGTTTCCCCCGTTACTTTAAAGACGGTTAGCGTTAGTTTTTCAGCTAATTTTGGACGAGATAAAAACCACTCGGCATCAGCCCAAGACTGTAAAACTTGCTGTGCAAATTGGTTGCCTTGTTTTGCTTTTTCTGCAACATCGTGGAAATTATCAAACATCAATAAGGTATTTGATAATGCAGTTACTGCTGAAGGGGCTAAATTTGGATTATCCAAAGCATCTAATAGCGGTTGAATGTTGTATCCGCCTTGCATTGTGCCGAGTAATTCAACGGCTCTTTGCGGTGAAATTAGCGGTGATTGCACTTCACCTTTAGTGATAGACGCTAAAAAAGAGGCTTTCACATAGGCTGCTTCATCAACACCTGCAGGAATACGGTTTTCAAATAATTCAAGCAGAAAAGTAGTTTCAGATTGAATAGGATTTTTGAGTAATTCAATAAGTTCAGCAGTTTGCTCTGCATTGAGTGGTAAAGGTACAACCCCCAATGCTTCACGTTCTGCCACAAGTTTACGGTAATCATTTAAGAAAGACATAAGAAAATCTCCACTTCAAAAATAATCTATGAGAGATGATTCATCATAATGCTAGAAAATAAAAAGGCAAGGTAAAATTTTACAATTTGATAACAAAATCACAAAATTTTGTAACATTTAATAAATTTGTAAAAAAAGAAAAGCCATTCAATGATGTGAATGGCTTCTATCCCGTTATTGTAGAAAGATAAATCTCAATATATAACACCAGACAAGCGGTCAACTTTTATAAATTATTAACAATATCTTGTGCAAATTCTGATGTAGAGCGTAATGTTGCTCCTGCTAAGGTTTCCGCAAAATCAAAGGTAACAGTTTTATTGGCAATCGTTTTAGATACGGCATTCACAACAAGATCTGCTGCTTCTGTCCACCCTAAATGGCGTAGCATCATTTCGCCACTTAAAATAATTGACCCAGGGTTTGCTTTATTTTGCCCTGCAATTTTAGGTGCTGTACCGTGTGTTGCTTCAAAAATAGCTGCCTCAAAACCAATGTTCGCCCCTGGAGAGATCCCAATTCCGCCCACTTGAGCAGCTAACGCATCGGAAATATAGTCGCCATTTAGGTTTAAGGTAGCAATAACATCATACTCTGTTGGGTGTAGCAAAATTTCTTGTAAAAAAGCGTCAGCAATAGAATCTTTGATAATAATTTCTTTCCCTGTTTTAGGATTCACTAAACGGTGCCAAGGCCCATTATCAATAGGCTCTGCACCAAACTCTTTTGCCACTTGGTAGCCCCATTCTTTAAAAGCCCCTTCGGTAAATTTCATAATGTTACCTTTATGTACTAGAGTAAGTGAATCTCTATTGTTATCAATGACATACTGTAATGCGGCTCGCACTAAGCGTTGTGTTCCCTGTTTGGAAACAGGTTTGATACCGATACCACATTCTTGAGGAAAACGAATTTTTTTCACGCCCATTTCTTGCTGTAAAAATGCAATCACTTTATCTGCTTCTGCCGATCCTGCAACCCACTCTACCCCTGCATAAATATCTTCGGAATTTTCACGAAAAATCACCATATCAACTAATTCAGGGTGCTTAACAGGGCTTGGTGTTCCTTCATAATAACGAATCGGACGTAAGCAGTTATACAGATCTAACCCTTGACGCATTGCCACATTTAGAGAACGAATACCACCACCGACAGGGGTCATTAAAGGACCTTTAATCGCAATATGATATTTTTTAATGAGTTCTAGGGTTTCATCAGGTAACCATACATTTTCACCATATTTTTGATTAGCTTTTTCACCTGCGTAAATCTCTAGCCACTCAATTTTACGCTTACCTTGATAAGCCTTTACAACAGCAGCATCAATGACCATTTTCATTGCAGGTGTAACATCAACGCCAATTCCATCTCCTTCAATGAAAGGAATAATAAGATGATCGGGTATAATTAAAGAGCCATCTTGATTTAGCTGAATGGCTTCACCGAATGTTGGTTGTTCAACGTGAAATGACATAGTTCCCCCTTTATTTCTTACACCACTTTTAAAATAACATTTTATTAACAAAATTTTAACTAAAGGTAATTTGTATTACTCAGTAAGTCAATTAAAAGCGGTATGATTCACAAAATTTTTTGTAAATTTGCTGATTAGATCACATTTTAATTATTGGGGAGATTTAACGTGTCAAAAGCATAAACCGACAACGATAGGCATTTTGTTCATCAATTTCAGACCAACTTTCTTGAGCTAACTTCCATTTCTGCTCATCAAATTCAAAAAAAGTGTCTCCATCAATATGAGCTTGAATTTCTGTTAAGTAGAGCTTATTCGCCAGTGGCATTGCCTGTTTAAACAGCTCTCCACCTCCGATGATCATTACTTCTTGTTCGGGTGCAAAACTTTGTGCCAATCGCACCGCTTGTTCAAGGCTAGCAACGGAGTAAGCCCCTTCTACAATAAAATTGGAACGAGAAAGAATAATATTTGGACGCTTAGGGAGTAAGCGTCCAATAGATTCATAGGTTTTTCGCCCCATAATGACTGGTTTTCCAACCGTATTTTGTCTAAACCACGCTAAATCTACAGGCAGATGCCAAGGCATTGCATTATCTTTTCCGATGACTTTATTAAGAGTGCGAGCGACAATTAAACTAATATTCATAGAGTTACCTTGTAAAAATTTGAATAACGTATTTCTGTATTTACTATTTATCATACCGAAAATTGAGATTATGGGCTATATATTGTTCAATACACCGTTTAAAGTGACATTAATATAACCTATTGTTATAAATAATCTTTTATGCTCATAGCAAAATAAGGGAATTTAGCTGATAATAGCGGTCAGTTTCCTTTATTTTTTACCAATTATGATGAATAAAAACCTTATTACTAATAAAACTATCGTTATTAAACTTGGGACAAGCACCCTTACTCACGGTACAAAAAGTTTAAGTCGCCCACATATGCTAGAAATCGTTAAACAACTGGCGACATTACATCAACAAGGCTTTCGCTTGGTCGTTGTCTCTTCTGGGGCAGTGGCAGCTGGGCGTGATTATCTCAATCATCGAGAACTTCCTCAAACCCTTGCCTCTAAACAACTATTAGCTGCTGTTGGGCAAAGCCAGCTTATTCAAGTATGGGAGAGTTTATTCTCTATCTACAACATCAAAATTGGTCAAGTGTTATTAACTCGTGCCGATATTGAAAACAAAGAACACTTTCTTAATGCGAGAGATACACTAAATGCTCTACTCGATCAACAAATTATCCCCATAATCAATGAAAATGATGCAGTCGCTACGGCAGAATTTAGAATTGGCGATAACGACAATTTATCGGCATTAGTGGCAATTCTTGCTCAAGCCGAACAGTTAATTTTATTAACGGATCAACAAGGGCTTTATGACAGCGATCCGAGAAAAAATCCAAATGCTAAACGTATTGCGGTTGTGGAGAAAATCACCCCTGAAATTCGCCAAATGGCAGGTGGCAGTGGAACAACGCTGGGGACAGGAGGAATGAGTACCAAAGTAATTGCTGCAGATATTGCAACCCGTTCTGGTGTTGAAACCTTGATTGCCTCTGGCGAACTGGAAAATGTGATTGTTAAATTGGCACAAGGAGATGAGATCGGCACACGTTTTCTCGCTCAACAAGATAAATTAGAAGGGCGAAAACAGTGGTTATTTGGTGCACCGCCAGCAGGCATTCTTGTGGTTGATGAAGGTGCAGAAAATGCCCTATTAGTTCAACATAAATCCCTGCTTCCTGCTGGTATTCAGCATATTGATGGGCAATTTGCTCGTGGCGAAGTGGTTAAAATAACCAACTGTAACGGTAAATTGTTAGCTTTAGGTATTAGTCGTTATAACAGTGATGCGTTACAACGTATTAAGGGCAAAAAATCTAACGAAATCGAAACCATTTTAGGTTATGAATTTGGTTCGGTAGCAATTCATCGTGATGAAATGGTTGTTTATGGTTAAATAGATCAATAACAAAGGAGAGAAAATGGAACTCACATTTGAGATTTTAGCCCTGCTGTTTACTGCAGCGTTAGTTGCGGGTACTATTGATGCTATCGCTGGTGGCGGTGGTTTAATTACCATTCCAGCCTTGCTTGCCGTAGGTGTTCCACCTGCAATGGCATTAGGCACAAATAAACTACAAGCCTGTGGGGGTTCTTTTTCAGCTTCTCTCTATTTTGTTCGTCAAAAAGCGGTTGAAGTAAAACAGATCCATCTGCTTATTTTGCTCACTTTTATTGGGGCTTCGCTCGGTGCTATTTTTGTACAAATGCTAGATGTGGAACAGCTTAAAACGATTTTACCTTTCTTAGTTTTTATTATTGGTGGCTATTTTTTATTTAGCCCAAGTTTGGGTGATGAAGATCGAAAACAGAGAATTAGTTATCCATTATTTGCTTTCACTGCCGCATTAGGCGTTGGCTTTTATGATGGTATGTTCGGGCCTGCAACAGGCTCATTCTTTACCTTAGCTTTTGTATTATTGCTTGGTTTTAATTTAACAAAAGGCGTGGCTCACGCTAAAATTCTCAATTTTACCTCTAATTTTGCATCACTGATCTTCTTTATTTTAGGTGGGGCTATTTTATGGAAAGTCGGCTTTGTGATGTTAGTTGGGCAATTTATTGGTGGGAACATTGGTGCAAGAATGGTGGTAACGAAAGGGAAACATATTATTCGACCACTTATTGTAACAATGTCATTTATTATGGTCTGCAAGATGTTGTGGGATCAGGGATATTTTTAATGAACAAAGAAAAACGTGTAGAAATTTTAACAAGATTACGAGAACAAAATCCGCACCCAACAACGGAATTAAACTATAACAATCCTTTTGAATTATTGATTGCAGTTATTCTTTCCGCACAAGCTACTGATGTGGGCGTAAATAAAGCTACAGCGAAACTCTATCCTGTGGCGAATACACCACAAGCTATTTTAGAGCTTGGCTTAGACGGGCTAAAAGAATACATCAAAACCATTGGGTTATATAATAGCAAAGCAGAAAATATCATTAAAACTTGTCGTGATTTATTGGAAAAACATAATGGCGAAGTACCGCAAACACGAGAAGAACTTGAAGCACTGGCAGGTGTAGGCAGAAAAACTGCAAATGTGGTACTAAATACGGCATTTGGACAGCCTACTATTGCGGTAGATACCCATATTTTCAGAGTGTCAAATCGCACCAACTTTGCACCAGGAAAAGATGTAGTAAAAGTCGAAGAAAAATTACTTAAAGTAGTCCCTGATGAATTTAAAGTTGATGTTCACCACTGGTTAATCCTACACGGTCGCTATACTTGTATTGCAAGAAAACCTCGTTGTGGCTCGTGTATTATTGAAGATCTTTGTGAATTTAAAGAAAAGACAGATATTTAGACTACTAAAGATCCCCCCAATTATTTCAGGTTTATTACTCATAATTCTAGGGATAAATTCTGGGTGGTGTAATGGACAAAATGGTTGCTGATTTACTCATTACACTAGCAGTTGCACCGACCAATTTTAAGAAAATTTACGTAGGGGTGAGATTTATTCCCACCCGAATGTCGTATTCATTTATGAATGGAGATAATTCCCCAACACAAGAAATTAAATGTTTATGCAACTACTACATAATGCTGGCTATTTATTTTCTTCAGCGAATTTTTGCATAAATGTAATTAACGCTTGAACACCTTCAATCGGCATTGCGTTATAAATTGAAGCTCGCATTCCACCTAATACTTTGTGTCCTTTTAGGGCTTGTAAACCATTAGCGGTTGCTTCTGTAACAAATTTTGCATTGAGTTCATCATTCCCTGTGGTAAAGGTAACATTCATCAATGAACGGTTCTGAATGGCAACAGTATTATGATAGAAATCACTTTGATCTAAATAATCATAAAGTAATTTCGCTTTCTCTTGATTACGTTGCTCAACAGCTTTAACTCCGCCTTCTTTAAGAAGATGTTTAAACACTAATGAACATAAATACCACGCAAATGTAGGTGGGGTGTTGATCATTGAATCGCTTTTCGATTGAACCTCATAGTTCCAAATACTTGGAGTCGCTTTGCGTGCTTTACCGATTAGGTCTTCTCGAACAATCACAATTGTAATCCCTGCTGGGCCTAAATTCTTCTGAGCACCTGCGTAGATAATACCAAATTTGCTAATGTCAATTTCACGAGAAAGAATATTTGATGACATATCTGCAACTAACACACTATTTCCAACATTAGGTAAGTCAAAAATTTCTACACCACTAATCGTTTCATTCGGGCAATAGTGAATATAATCATATTGTTCAGCAATATTGCTGAAATCTAAGTTTGCTACTTTAAGCGTATCGCCTTGCTCTAAAATGTTGATTTCATCAATTTCACAAAATAGACGGGCTTCTTTGGCTGCGGTAGCAGACCAATGCCCGCTTGTTAAATAAAGTGCTTTGCCCTTTTCGCCAATTAAATTCATCGGAATTGCAGCAAATTGCCCTCTTGCACCACCTTGCAAGAATAAAATTTTGTAGTTTTCAGGAATGTTGTATAACTCTCGGAAATCTTTATCGGCTTGCGTAATCAATTCCATAAACAATTTACCACGATGGCTCACTTCCATTACTGAAGTTTGTTGCTCTTGCCAGTTAAGTAACTCTGCTTGAGCTTGTTCTAACACTGCTTTAGGCATCATTGCAGGGCCTGCACTAAAATTAAATACTTGTGTCATTGTGTTTGTTCCTGTTAGTAAAAATCATAAAGGTAGAAATCATAGCGTAAAATAGTTCGTTATTGTGGGATTTTTTAAAAAATATATAAAAAATCACCCTTAATAAATTAGATATTTATCCAATCTATTAAGGGTAGCAGCTAAAAGTTAAGGGATTAAAGATATTTTGCTTTTAATTGTTTAACCACTGCTTTTTGCTCTGCATTAAGCTCTTTAGTCATTGGTTCACGACAATAGCCAGCTTGAACACCTTCTTCTTCTAATAACCCTTTAATTGTTTGATATAAGCCATTACCTAAAATACCTTCGATTAAATCGTTAGTAACATTTTGAATTTCAAAGGCTTCTTTAATTTTACCTTGTTGTGCTAATTCAAAGATTTGACGAGCACGCACACCATTTACGTTGAAGGTTGAGCCAATAGCACCATCTACACCTAATACAGCTGCTGGTAACATCATTTCATCAAAACCTGCATAAATCAGATGCTCTGGGAAGGCTTTGCGTAAACGCTCAAGCAAATAGAAATCACCTGCGGTAAATTTTACACCAATAATTTTTGGGTTTTGGAATAATTCTGCAAATTGAGCCACACCAATATTTACCCCTGTTAAGAATGGGATTGAGTAAACGATCATTGGGCTACCTGTTTCACGAATAATTGTTTCGTAGAAGTTTTTGATTTCTGGGAAACTAAATTTATAGTAGAAAGGTGTTACCGCAGATAAGCTGTCATAGCCTAATTCTGTAGCATATTTACCTAATTCAACCGCTTCTTTTAAGTTTACGCTACCTACTTGTGCAATCAATGCAACCTGGTCTTTTGCTTCATCTTTTGCAATACGGAAGATCTCTTTTTTCTCTTCTGTTGAAAGCATAAAGTTTTCGCCTGTTGAGCCACCAACATATAAGCCGTCCACTTTCATTTTATCAATGTTGTGACGAATAATTTGGCGTAATCCTTTTTCATTGATTGTGCCATCTGCATTAAATGATACTAATAATGCACTAAAGATACCTTTTAAATTTTTCATTTTGTTTACCCTTTAAGGAAGTGAAGTAAGTAAGCGGTTTGAACTGTAAAAATTTTTGCAAATCTTACCGCTTGTGAGTTTTATTAAATCCTGTTACTTGATGCGTTGTTCTAAAATCACATCTAAGGTTTTTTGTTTCTGCTGAATAGCTTTATTCGGTTCAGCTCTTACAAGCAAAGTATAAATAAGATCAAGTACAAATAATTGAGCCATTTTTGTACCGATGGAATCACCTTGCATATGCCCTTGGCGATTACCATTGATTAACACATAATCTGCTACTTCTGTAATTGGTGAACGTAAATTATGTGTAATCGCAACTGTTGTTGCTTCATTCTGTTGTGCAATGCGTAATGCTTTTGCAGTTTCTTCCGAACTTCCAGAATGGCTAATCCCAATAACAACATCACCCTTTTTCAACAATGATGCCTGCATATACATAAAATGGTTATTGGTTACTGCATCAGTCTGTAAGCCGATACGCATTAGTTTATGTTTTGCATCTTCTGCAGTTAGCCCTGACGACCCCACACCAAATAAGAAAATACGTTTAGCACGACGTAAGACATCAACCACCTTTTCTAACTCATTGAAATTTAATAAGTTTATAGTCTCTGTTATCACATTATGTAGCGTTA
The DNA here is from genome assembly GCF_053654055.1 of Ursidibacter sp. B-7004-1. Taxonomy (NCBI): domain Bacteria; kingdom Pseudomonadati; phylum Pseudomonadota; class Gammaproteobacteria; order Pasteurellales; family Pasteurellaceae; genus Ursidibacter; species Ursidibacter sp. B-7004-1. The sequence goes on from NZ_JBSIUP010000008.1 coordinate 65,808, forward strand.
CTTGTAACTTAGTTGCAATTTCTTTAGAAGTATCCGTTTCCGCCACATCGGTATCTAACAAAGCACTACTCTCTTTTTCTTGTGTTGCTAATTCAATGGCTAAATCTAGTTTAAAATCGGTGTAGCCTTTGAAACCTAATGTGCGACAAAATCGGATAAACGTTGCTTCTCCAACATCAAGCTGAGTAGCAACTTCCGATAAGGAACATTGGTTGAGTAGATCTGGTTGTGACAAAATAGCATTAGCAATTTTCTTTTCTGTTTTAGTCAAGCTATTTTGCAATGCTCCAATTGTGTCTAATATTTTTCCACGGGATGACATTTCGCCTCCTATATGTACTCCACTGGAACTTTTACCACTAATTTTTTCAATAAGCGGTTGCCATTAACAGAAATACCTGGTGCGTGGGGTTCATTCGGTAAAAAAATGGCAAACATATTTGGTTTTAATACCAAGAGATTTTTATTTTCAAGCTGATCGGTTAATTGATAGTCATCTTCATCACGATACTCGTCATAAAGTGCTAAATTTGGATAACTTAAACTATACTCAATCGCTTCTTCACCTGAAATTAGTAGTTGAATATCAATAAACTTACGGTGCAATTCTGCTTTTTTACCTTCTGCAGGTGCAGTTTCAAACTCCATTACATTCATTCGCACGCCATCTTCAAGATCTTGCCAGCCTAATGGCAGATTTATTAAATCTAACGTTTTGAGCTTGCCACATAAGCGTGCAAAAACTGGGGGTAATGATTTTGCATAATCATCACGAGATAAATCACCTAATAACATAAAGCCTCCATTATTTTTAAGATAAAACACTCAGTGAGTATATTACTCCATAAAAATAAAATTAAAAGAAGATATACTCCATAGAGTAAAATTTTCTGTCAGGAATAACAAGAGAGAAAGAAAAAAAATGAGAGATAGATCACTTTATTTTGTGAAAAAGAGATGATTTGCAAAAAATTTAAACTAAAAGACCGCTAATAAACCTAATGCACTGTGTTTATAGATAGATATAAGACATCAAACTGCTGACACCCCTTAATTTATTTATATTTAATAAAAGGACATACGCAGTATACCATTACATAAAAATAAAATGCTTTATTTTCAATTGGTTGCAATTTTTTGTTCACAACACAACTAACGGCAATTCCAAACGAGCCAATAGTTTTTGTTCATCTTCCAGATCTGCTAAGACAAGTGGATTTTGGTGTAAAAACTCAGGTTCAAATTGAAGTTGCCAGTTACTAGATTGAATTTGTAGCGATAACTGTTGTGGAATAATTGTTGCTTGTCGAGAACGATTTAATAATACAGCCAAACGGAATACACGCAATAAGGTTAAAATATCCCGATGTTGAAAACGATTTGTTCCTCTAACATCACTCTTTTTAAACCCTTTTAAATGATAACGCATTAACAAAGTGAGTAAATTTTGTTGCTCACTATCAAAACCGGGTAAATCTCGATTCGCAATAATATAAGCTGAATGTCGATGTACATTGTTATGGTTAATCGTAATTCCCACTTCGTGCAACATACTTGCCCAAGTCAGAATGGCACGCAATTCGTTAATCTGAAACTTATTTTTCCAAATTTTTACCTGTTCGAAAAGTTGTAATGCAGTTTGTTTTACTCGTTCAGCTTGTTGCTGATCGATATTAAACTGCTCTGCTAAAGCCTCCGCCGTTCGCTGACGAATGTCACCAACTTGAAAACTTTTCTCCAGACCATACATTACGCCTTCTCGCAAAGCACCATCAGAATAACGCATTGAGCGAATTTGGAAGGTATGGAATAAAGCGAGTAAAATGGCTAAACCAGGTACAAGTACATCAGCTCGTTCTTCGACTAAACCTTTTAATTGAATTTGCTTTAAGTTATTGAATTTTAAGCAAATTGAAATCAATTCTTGCAATCGAGTTTCATTGATTACCCCATCACGATAGTGATTTGCCAGTAACACCTTACTTACGGTCTTAATTGTACCTGATGAGCCTAAAACGTGTTCCCAACCTAGTTCACGATATTCCCAAGCGAGATCTTCAATTTTTTCCATTGCCGATTGATAAGCAGTATCAAAACGAGTTTGAGTTAATTCGCCATTAGGAAAAAAGCGTTTAGCAAAACTCACACACCCCATATGGCGACTTTCTGCACGCAATGGCGTGAAACCATCACCGATGGTCATTTCTGTTGAACCACCGCCAATATCCACTACAAATTTCCGCCCTTTTTCTGGTTGTGTATGGCTGACCCCAGAGTAAATCAATTTCGCTTCTTCAGCACCAGTAATAATATGAATAGGGAAAGGAAAAACAGTTTTCGCTTTTGCTAAAAATTCTTCATTATTGACCGCTCTGCGTAAAGTATAAGTTCCCACGACTTTAACATTTTCAGCTGAAAAACCTGTTAATCGTTTTGCAAATAACCCTAAACAAGCAACCCCACGATCTATCGCTTCTTGGCTAAGTACACGATTTTCATCTAACCCATCGGCTAAGCGTACTCGGCGTTTGATTCGAGAAAGAATTTGAATAGATCCGTTCACAATCCTTGCGACAATCATATGAAAGCTGTTTGAGCCTAAATCAATGGCTGCAAATTCACGAGGTGGATGAAATTCAGATTGCATAAGATGTCCTTTGTGAGCGAATAAAATAAGATAAGTGTAACATTTTTTTCATCAAGAATGGATAATTTCCTTATCTTTCATAGCGATTTCTAGTAGAATGCGGAACGTTTTTCTAACAAAATAATTTCTATATTTAAACTATTTGAGGTTAATATGTCCAAATTTCCATCAATCTCAGAAATTCTCGCTGGCAAAGTTGCCGTAGGTGAAGAAGTTTCTGTTCGTGGTTGGGTGCGTACTCGCCGTGATTCTAAAGCGGGTCTTTCATTTTTAGCTGTATATGACGGCTCTTGTTTTGATCCAATCCAAGCAATTATCAATAATGATTTAGCAAATTATCAAGATGAAGTATTACGCCTTACCGCAGGCTGTTCTGTTGTCGTAACAGGTAAAATTGTAGAATCACCAGCCGAAGGTCAAGCTGTTGAACTTCAAGCAACTCAAGTTGAAGTTGTTGGTTGGGTTGAAGATCCTGATACTTATCCAATGGCAGCAAAACGCCATTCTATTGAATATTTACGTGAAGTAGCTCACTTACGCCCTCGTACTAACTTAATCGGTGCGGTAGCTCGTGTACGCCACTGTTTAGCACAAGCAATTCATCGTTTCTTCCACGAGCAAGGTTTTTACTGGGTTGCAACACCATTGATTACCGCCTCAGATACCGAAGGTGCAGGTGAAATGTTCCGAGTTTCTACCTTAGATTTAGAAAATTTACCTCGTGGCGAAAATGGTAAAGTTGATTTTAGCCAAGATTTCTTTGGTAAAGAGTCGTTTTTAACTGTTTCAGGTCAGTTAAATGGGGAAACCTATGCTTGTGCATTAAGTAAAATCTATACCTTTGGCCCTACATTCCGTGCTGAAAACTCAAATACGACTCGCCACTTAGCAGAATTCTGGATGGTTGAGCCTGAAATTGCTTTTGCTAATTTAGCAGACAATGCCAAATTAGCTGAAGATATGTTGAAATATGTCTTCCGAGCAGTTTTAACAGAACGTAAAGATGATATGGCATTTTTTGCGAAACACGTTGATAGCAATGTTATTAACCGTTTAGAACAGTTTGTAAACTCTGACTTTGCTCAAATTGATTACACTGATGCGATTGATGTGTTACTCAAATCAGGTAAAGATTTTGAATTCCCTGTTGAATGGGGAATTGATTTATCATCAGAACACGAACGCTATCTTGCTGAAGAATATTTCAAATCACCTGTGGTTGTGAAAAACTACCCGAAAGATATTAAAGCTTTCTATATGCGTTTAAATGATGATGGCAAAACTGTTGCCGCAATGGACGTATTAGCACCCGGAATTGGCGAAATCATCGGTGGTTCACAACGTGAAGAACGTTTAGATGTATTAGATCGCCGTATGGTAGAGATGGGGTTAAACCCTGAAGATTACTGGTGGTATCGTGATTTACGCAAATACGGTACTGTTCCACATTCAGGATTTGGTTTAGGTTTTGAACGTTTAATTGTTTATGTAACAGGTTTACAAAACATTCGTGAAGTGATTCCATTCCCACGCGCACCAAGAAACGCAAATTTCTAAGAAATAATTTGGTGGAGAGTACATCTCCACCCCAAACTAATAATAAACCTAATTGGTGTAATGGACAAAAATGTAAAATTTTACCCATTATCCCCAGTAAAATTAGGTTTAATTTTCTACGAAATTCTTTAACTAAATATCCAAATTCGCATAAAGTGCGTTACTTTCGATAAAATCTCGACGTGGTTCAACTTCATCACCCATTAGGGTTGTAAAGAGTTTATCGGCAGCAATCGCATCGGTAATAGTTACTTGTAACATTTTACGCACAACGGGATCCATTGTTGTTTCCCATAACTGTTCTGGGTTCATCTCGCCTAATCCTTTATAGCGTTGAATTGTTAAACCTTTACGAGATTCTTTTACTAACCAATCAATTGCTTCAGCAAAACTGCTGATCGCTTGTTTACGCTCACCTCGCATTACATATGCTGTTGGCTCTAATAAACCGATAAGCTGTTCACCTAATTTGGTAATACGCCCATATTCATTGCTTGTAATGAAGTTAAAATCAAAACGATACGTTGTATCAATACCGTGTGTCGTTACAATAATTTGCGGTTCATAAATATGGCGTTCTTGGTTAAAGAACACTTCTGCCTGATAGCTACTTCCGCCAGTTTCTTTAGAGACTAATTTTTCAACTAAACGATTATTCCAAGCGGTAACTTCTGCCTCATTTTTTACCAACTCTTTTGATAACGCAGGTTGATAAATTAGCTCATTTAAAATAGCATTTGGATAACGGCGAACTAAACGTTCAAAAAGTTTCTGTACGCCATTATATTCTGAAATTAGGTTTTCTAACGCTAAACCACTTAATGCAGGAGCAGTATCGCTCACATATAAGGACGCACCGTCTAATGAAATCGCAAGCTCGTATTGCATCATCTCATCATTATCTTGAATATATTTTTCTTGCTTACCTTTCTTCACTTTATACAACGGTGGCTGAGCGATATAAATATAGCCACGTTCAATCAATTCTGGCATTTGGCGGTAGAAGAAAGTTAATAATAACGTACGAATATGTGCACCATCGACATCCGCATCGGTCATAATAATGATTTTGTGATAACGTAGCTTTTCAATATTATATTCATCACGTCCAATTCCTGCCCCAAGTGCTGTAATTAAGGTCGCAACTTCTTGAGAAGATAGCATTTTGTCAAAACGTGCTTTTTCTACGTTTAAGATTTTTCCTTTCAACGGTAAAATCGCTTGATTTTTTCGATCACGTCCTTGTTTTGCTGAACCGCCTGCAGAATCCCCCTCCACTAAGTAAAGTTCAGATAACGCAGGATCTTTCTCTTGGCAATCCGCTAATTTACCTGGTAAACCACCTAAATCTAATGCACCTTTACGACGAGTCATTTCTCGTGCTTTACGAGCTGCTTCTCTTGCTCTTGCTGCATCAATAATTTTAGTTACAATGTTTTGTGCATCATTCGGGTTTTCTAGGAGATATTCCTGTAATGCTTCATTCATTGAGCTTTCAACGGCTGGGCGAACTTCTGAAGAAACCAGTTTATCTTTTGTTTGTGATGAGAATTTAGGATCAGGCACTTTAACAGAAATCACTGCAACTAGCCCTTCACGAGCATCATCACCTGAAGCATCAATGTTGGCATCGGCTTTTTTCAATTTACCACTAGAATCCATATAGTTTTTCAATGCACGAGTTAATGCACCACGAAATCCAGCTAAGTGCGTACCGCCATCACGTTGTGGAATGTTATTTGTAAAGCAATAGACATTTTCATTAAAACTATCATTCCATTGCATTGAGATTTCAACACCAATACCATCTTTTTCCGTAGAAAGATAAAATGGCGTTGGGTGAATAGGTGTTTTGCCTTCGTTTAAATATTCAACATAAGCTTTAATACCGCCATCGTAATGGAAATGCTCAAATTTATCATCTCGCTCATCAATCAACTTAATTGACACACCTGAGTTTAAAAATGAGAGCTCACGCAAACGCTTAGATAAGATAGCGTATTCAAAATCTGTTTTATTTTTGAAAATATCATAGCTTGGCCAGAAACGAACTGTTGTTCCTGTTTTTTCGGTTTCACCAATAATAGACAATGGAGCATCAGGTTCGCCCAAGCTATAAAATTGCTCGTGAACGTGTCCTTCACGGCGAATAGTTAATTGTAATTTTGAAGAAAGTGCATTTACAACAGAGACCCCTACACCGTGCAAGCCACCTGATACTTTATAAGAGTTATCATCAAATTTACCGCCTGCGTGCAGTACGGTCATAATCACTTCTGCCGCAGATACACCTTCTTCAGGGTGGATACCAACTGGGATACCACGCCCATCATCTTGAACAGAAACAGAATTATCTGAATGAATCGTAACGATAATATCTTGGCAATGTCCTGCTAATGCTTCATCAATCGCATTATCCACAACCTCAAACACCATATGGTGTAAACCTGTACCATCATCGGTATCCCCAATATACATCCCTGGACGTTTACGCACCGCATCAAGCCCACGCAACACTTTAATACTGGAAGAATCATAGCTATTTGATTGATTTTGTTCAGACATTTTCATTCCCATTCATCTAAAAACTGGCTCGGCAAAATACCGAAAATTAGGCGAGATTATAGCAGAAAAATAGGGAGTTGGGGAAAATGATTAGTAAGGAGTGATTTTAACGATTAAATTGCAAAATAAGGTGAGTTACGCTCAATTTGTAAAAAATTATCGCAAACTCACCGCTTATTTAGTGAATGTTATTCAACCTGAAACAAAAATGGGTTGATGCCACTTCTCGCTAACTCTTTTTGTTCCATTTCAGCATCTAAAAAGAGTGTTGCAAGGTCATCAGCAACAGGCTCTGTATGTGGGTCTTTTTCTTGATACATTGCTTTAAGATAGCTTCCGCAATCACCACAGCTTTCAGCTTTTACTGCAGCTTCTTCACTATCTAAACTCCAGTATTCTAATTTTCCTGTTTGCTCACAATTACTACATTTAATTCTCACCATATTCCATTCACTCTCACATAAAGAGCAATGTAAATAGCGTAGCCCCTGCGTATCACCAAAATGGATAACACTGGCTACAGGTGCAGAATCACATACAGGGCAAGTGTGTCTAGCTTCACCGTATTCTGTTTGTACATTGCGTGGGAGCTGTTGAGCTAATTGCACCCAGTAAAGTGATAAAGCCGCCCATAAAAAGACCGCTTTATCTGCCCCAACTTCTTCATAACGTTCATTAAGAAGATGATCAGCCAAGTTATCCAATTCTGAAATAGAGGCTTTTTCTAACCATTCTAATGTTGCTTGAATAGCACCTTCCGTTTGTGGTTTTACAATTTCAATTAAGGCAAGCAAAATATGTTGCCACTCTATCGAACGTTTAAAAAACTTAGCGTTTAACGGTTTTTGTCCTTGATTTTGAGCCAAAGAAGCGGTCAGTTCTTGTGAAATGTTAGCAATTGGCAAATGCTCAAGTAAGGATAATTGAGCATCAACAATGTTTGCCACAAATAATAAATAATCGCCAAAAGGGTTATCTTCCGCTAGCTGACGTAATCTTTTTGCTCTGCGTTGATATAAGTTTTTAGGATTTGCAAAAAGCAATGCAGGGCTATGAAAAGAACTAGCTGCTTGCTTAATTTCTGTGTCAGGAAGAATTCGGATACTCATAACGGTTCTCTTTAAATAAAATTGCTCGCCATTCTACCCAAAAGCCAACAAGCAATAAAGCGATTAGATTAGCAAATCTTTTTGCATATCTTACCGCTTGTCGATTATTTTTCGTAAATGTGAAATATCTCACAGTTTATTTTCAATAAGTTAGGTATAGTAAAAGCAATTTTTTCAATCCAAAGGATTATCGAATGAAATTAAAAACCTTAACACTGACTTTATCTGCACTTTTATTCGGTGCAACGCTATCTTCAACAGCCAATGCAGCAGGTCGCTTAGTCGTTTATTGTAGTGCGACAAACTTAATGTGCGAACAAGAAACCCAAGCCTTTGCTAAAAAACACGATGTCAAAGTTTCTTTCATACGCAACGGTTCTGGCAGTACATTAGCGAAAGTAGAAGCTGAAAAAAATAATCCACAAGCCGATGTATGGTATGGTGGGACATTCGATCCGCAATCTCAAGCAGGGGAAATGGGGCTACTTCAACCTTATCAATCGCCTAATTTAGAACAGATTATTGAAAAATTTAGAGATCCTGCCAAAGTAAAAGGCAATTATACTTCAGCGATTTATATGGGCATTCTCGGATTTGGAGTAAATACCGACCGTATTAAAAAACTTGGTTTAGAAAAAGCACCTAGTTCTTGGGAAGATCTGCTCGATCCACGCCTAGCGGGCGAAATCCAAATTGCCGACCCTCAAAGCTCTGGCACAGCTTATACGGCAATTGCCACTTTTGTACAACTGTGGGGTGAAGAGAAAGCCTTTGACTATTTCAAAAAATTACATAAAAACATTTCTCAATATACCAAATCGGGTATTACGCCATCTCGCAATGTGGCAAGAGGTGAAACTGCTATCGGCATTGGATTCTTACACGACTACTCGGTAGAGAAGAAAAACGGTGCTCCGTTAGAGCTTATCGTACCAAACGAAGGTACTGGCTATGAATTAGGCGGCGTAAGCATCTTAAAAGGTGCAAGAAACGTGGATAATGCTAAATTATTTGTTGATTGGGCATTATCAAAAGAAGCTCAAGAACTTTCTTGGCAAAAAGGGGAAGCATTCCAAGTGCTAACTAATACTACCGCGGAAGCCTCGCCTTATTCACTTAACCCAAAAGAATTGAAATTGATTGACTATGATTTCGAAAAATATGGTTCTTCCGATGAGCGTAAACGCTTAATTGAGAAATGGGTCAATGAAGTAAAATTAGCCAAATAATTTCTTTTCTCTTTTCTTTTTGAGCCTTCCCTTGTATAAGGAATAGGATTATTGACAAACTTATTTATCATAGAATTGGAAATTCTGCCCCCGCTTGCGGGGGAAGTGGCGAGCAAGGCGAGCCGAAGGGGGCTACTCTATTTTGTTAGCTAAATTTAGTAAAGCCAGATATTTCACCCCCTACCCCCGAACTTTCGTTCGGGTACTTCCCCCGTAAACGGGGGCAGATTTGTACGATATATTTAACAGAATTTTTAAGTTTATCAGCAGTCTGAACTTTTCCTTGTAAAGGAAGGTATCTTCTAAATAGAAAGCCTGTTGTACAAAAATGATTTTTGTGAGGTGTTATGCAACATTTTTTTACTCGACCGCTCTTTTGGGTCATTCTTTCGCTGATAGGCTTTATTTGCCTACCGTCTAAAGCACTAGATTACGGTCTATTCGATTCCACTCAAGATGAAATTCTGGCTGCAATGGGGTGGGCAAATCTCAATCTCACTTGGGCGTGGTTTTTACCTTTATTGGCATTTTTAGTGCCATTTAAACAAAGTATTCAACGCAGTAAAGTTGAATTACTCTTTTTGGGATCTCTCTTTATTTTTATCTTTGTATCCGCCATTATCGCTAAAATCAGCTTAGGTTATTCCACCTTATTTTTGATTGTTGCGATCTTGGCACTGAGTACAAATGCACTTGCCAACTTAAAAATAATGCAAGGTGATCGCTTTATTATTGCCGCCCTGCTTAGCATTATTTTGTTGATCTTTTTCTTTATCGTTTATCCAACCATTGCAATTTTTATTTCAATGTTCTATGACGGTGATGAATTTATCCCAAGCCAAGTAATCACAATTTTACAACAGCCTTATGTTCTACGAGTTGTTACAAACTCGCTAAGTGTGGCTGCAACTGTTGGAATTCTTTCTACACTTTTTGGTTTAGCTTTTGCACTTTATACCACACGCATTGCCAAACGCACCGCTTTTATCGGCAAAATCTTTTCGATCTTACCGATTGTAACACCACCCTTTGTTGTAGGATTGGGCGTTACACTAATGCTTGGGCGTTCAGGTTATGTAACAGAATTTCTGGTAGATTATTTGGGTTTTAGCAACAACTGGCTATATGGTTTTACGGGAATTGTGATTGCTCATACGCTCGCTTTAACTCCAATGTCATTTATGATTTTAGAGGGAGCGTTAAAATCTATCCACCCTTCAGTAGAAGAAGCGGCTTATACATTACGCTCTAATCGTTACCAAGCCTTTGCACATATTATTTTCCCACTTTTAAAACCTGCATTAGCCAACTCTTTTTTAGTGGTTGTGATTCAATCTCTTGCAGATTTCAGTACCCCATTAGTCCTTGGCGGTAGTTTTGATGTTATTGCGACACAAATTTATTTCTATATTGCAGGTTCGCAACTTGACTACGCTTCCGCCAGTACCTTAGGTACTATCTTATTGGTATTTTCATTAGCAATTTTTGTTATTCAATACCTATGGATTGGCAACCGTTCTTACGTTACCGTATCGGGTAAATCCTATCGAGGCGATGTTCAAGAACTCCCAAGCGGTATGAAAGCAGTGATTATTTGCAGTTTAGCATTTTGGGTACTCTTTAATGTTGTACTATACGGTAGTATTTTTTACGGTAGCTTTACAGTGAATTGGGGCGTAGATTACACCCTTACATTTAACAACTATATCAATCTGTTTGGACAAGGATTTAGCGATGGAGCTTGGCCTTCTCTCATTCAAACGGTTATATTTGCTGCAAGTGCCGCCCCAATTACTGCATTATTCGGTTTATTGATTGCTTATATTACCGTTCGCCGAGAATTTAAAGGTAAGAAAACCCTTGAGTTTTTAACACTACTCTGCTTTGCTGTACCCGGCACTGTGGCAGGGGTCTCTTATATTCTCGCCTTTAATGATGCCCCAATTTACTTAACTGGCACTGGAATGATCATCGTACTTTCAATGGTAATGCGTAATATGCCAGTGGGAATGCGGGCTGCGATTGCAGGATTAGGGCAGTTAGATAAATCCCTAGATGAAGCCTCACTCTCTCTCAAAGCAGGCTCATTTAAAACCATCTTCTTTATTGTATTACCGCTTCTCAAACCAGCATTGCTTTCTGCATTAGTTACCAGTTTTGTGAGAGCAATGACAACAGTGAGTGCTATCGTTTTCCTTGTTACTGCTGATACTCGAGTTGCAACCTCTTATATTCTAAATCGTGTAGAAGATGGCGAATATGGCGTGGCGATTGCTTATGGTTCGATATTAATTGTGGTAATGATGGCAATTATTTTCTTCTTTGACTGGATTGTCGGTGATACTCGCATTGCCCGTTCAAAAGCGAAAAAAATGAATTAAGGATAGACAAATGGAACAACAAAACGACTTTTTAGTACTTAAAAATGTAACCAAATCTTTTGGTAAAGCAACGGTAATCAATAACCTTAACCTCACTATTAAAAAAGGGACAATGGTGACATTGCTCGGCCCTTCTGGCTGTGGCAAAACTACTGTTCTACGTTTGGTTGCAGGTTTAGAAAACCCAACATCAGGGCAAATTTTTATTGACGGCGAAGATGTTACCCACAACTCTATTCAACAACGTGATATCTGTATTGTATTCCAATCTTATGCACTCTTCCCGCATATGTCGATTGGTGATAATGTCGGTTATGGTTTAAAAATGCAAGGTATCCCCAAAGAAGAACGCCAACAGCGAGTTAAAGAAGCCTTAGAATTGGTTGATTTAGCAGGTTTTGAAGATCGCTATGTCGATCAAATCTCTGGTGGGCAACAACAACGTGTTGCTCTGGCTCGTGCGTTAATCCTCAAGCCTAAAGTGCTACTTTTTGATGAACCATTAAGTAATCTTGATGCTAATTTACGCCGTTCTATGCGTGAAAAAATTCGAGAATTACAACAACGCCTAAACATTACATCACTTTATGTTACTCACGATCAAACAGAAGCCTTTGCTGTTTCTGATGAAGTCATCGTAATGGATAAAGGGGTTATTAAACAGAAAGATTCGGCAAAAATGCTTTATCTACAACCCAACTCACTCTTTCTAGCGAATTTTATGGGAGAATCGACTATTCTAGAAGGTAAACGACAAGACGATGTTATTCATATCGGCAATTTTAGTTTTAACTTACAAAATGCCGAACGCTTTAATGTCGCAAATGGGGATTGTTTAGTTGGAATTCGTCCTGAAGCTATTCAGCTACTTTCCTATGGTGATGAGAACCAACGCTGTGAAATCAAACACTCTATTTATATGGGATCTTATTGGGAAATCATTGCACAATGGCAAGGGAAAGAGATTTTAATCAATCTCAATCCTGAACACTATCAAGAGCAACAGAGCGAGCATTATATTCACCTAAATAATAAGGGAATTTTCCTATTGAATAAGGAATAAATTAAAGTTTTTTATTATTTCTAAAATGGGCCTTTAGCCCATTCAGACTGATGACAAACTTCAAAAGAACGTAAAATCTGTAGGGTGGGCTTTAGCCCACCATCTTTAAAATCAATAAGTTACAAAATGGTGGGCTTAAGCCCACCCTACACGAAATAAGTTCGTCAATAATCTGAATGGGCCTTTAGCCTATTTTATCTATTCATTCAAATAGGTGTCTATAAGCTACTAATTGATCTCTCGTTAAACTAAACACACCTAACCCACCATTTTTAAATTCTAACCAGTTAAATGGCACGCTTGGGAATTGTTCAATTAGATGAACCATACTATTGCCAACTTCACAAACCAGCACACCATCGTGAGAAAGGTAATCTGCGGCTTGAGCAAGAATACGGCGAGTAATATCTAAACCATCTTCTCCAGAACCTAATGCCATCTCGGGCTCGTGATGAAATTCTTCTGGCATATCGGCAAGATCTTCTTCATCAACATAAGGCGGATTTGTCACAATTAAATCGTAATGATTGCGTGGTAATTCAGTAAAGAGATCTGATTGTAGCGGGAACACTTTGTGGGCAACTTGATGGCGTTCAATGTTGATTTCCGCTACGTTTAAAGCATCGACAGAGAGATCGACTGCATCAATTTCTGCATTTGGAAACCGTTCGGCACAAGCAATAGCAATACAACCACTTCCTGTACATAAATCTAAAATACGTTGTGGTTGAGTGCGTAAAATACCTGTTAGCCCTTGTTGGATCAACTCAGCAATTGGCGAACGAGGAATAATTACACGCTCATCAACATAAAATTCTAACCCTGAGAACCACGCAGAATTGGTTAAATAGGCAACAGGTTTGCGTAAGCCTAAGCGAGCTTTTACCATTTCAATAATACGATTTTTTTCTACATAAGTTAAGCGAGAGGCGTATAAAGTTTCTGGTACATCAATAGGCAAGGCTAATGCACTCAGGACTAATTGATTTGCTTCGTCCCACGCATTATCGTGTCCGTGCCCATAGTAGAGATCAGAGGCATTAAAATAGCTGTATGCCCAACGCATCATATCTACAATAGTTTCAAGGTCATTTTCTACTGGGGAAGAGTCGATTTCAGCTAATAAATCGAGGTTATAATGTGGTTCAAACATAAAACTTACCTATTTATCTAAAATTTACTGTGTTATACCATATTTCGGATTATGTTAGAATGGCAAGAGTAATTTTTAAGAGGAAGAATAATGCAAGAAGATGATTTATCTCTGTTTAGGGAAGCGATAAAAGGTACAAAGAAAATAAAACAAGACACTTTTGTACCAACTGTTCAACCACGCAAAAAAGTGAGTGAAATAAGAGAGTTAAAAGAACAGGCTGATACATTATTTTATTTTTCAGATGAATATGAACCACTTTTAACAGAAGAGAATGAAAAAGTACGTTATCGTCGTGAAGATATTGACCCTTATATTTTAAAACAGCTTCGTCGAGGAGATTTTTCACCAGAACTCTTTTTAGATCTGCATGGATTAACGAGAGAACAAGCCAAAAAAGAATTAGCGAGCTTGATTTTAGCGTGTGAGAAAGAACGTGTTTACTGTGCCAGTATTATGACAGGCTATGGCACAAGGGCATTAAAATATCAAATCCCACGTTGGTTAGTACAGCACCCCAAAGTGATTGCGTTACATCAAGCTCCAAAAGAGTGGGGCGGTAATGCTGCTATTCTGATTTTAGTTGAGCAGACAGAACGTGATTTAAGGTATGACAGGGATTTAACAACCTCCCCATTCTAAACCCGACAGCAGTATCCACGCTTGTGAACAGTTTTTTAATTTTGTGCAACTGCTACATAATACCGCAAAAAACTTTAGAGCAATCAGTTTTGGTAGCTCTTTTTTTGCGGGGTTTACGGTGCGAAGCTGATAAAATAATAAACTATCGCTGGTAATATAAATATCCAAAAGAAAAAGGATAAAATCACCACTGCGTGAAATTGCCAATGTTGTGTTTTATGTCTGCCATATTTCATCATTAAATAAGTCCCGAAAAATCCACCAGTAAGGCAAAAGAAGAATAAATTTGATTCTGGTACTCGCCACGCTTTTTCTATTGCTCGTTGTTTATCAATGTACATCAAATAAGCACTAATACAATTCACACAAATAAAATAGATGGCTATATATAACATTGTTATATCCACATTAAACATAAAAAAATAAAGCCCCGAACGTATTCGGGGTTTGTAAAACATTACAGCAATCTAACCGCTTATATTATGGGTAAACTGGCAAACGTTTGCAAATGTCTAATACTTTTGCTTTAGTTGTTTCGATAACCGCTTGGTGATTGTCTTGGTTAATGCTATCTAATACATCACACATCCAACCTGCTAATTCAACAACTTCTGCCTCTTTAAAACCACGACGAGTTACAGATGGAGTACCTACACGAATACCAGATGTAATAAATGGTTTTTGTGGATCGTTTGGTACGGCATTCTTGTTCACCGTAATATTAGCTTGACCTAAAGCGGCATCTGCTGCTTTACCTGTTAAACCTTTAGAAACTAAATCAACAAGGAACAAGTGGTTTTCAGTTCCATTTGATACCACGTTGTAACCACGTTGTTTAAATACTTCAACCATTGCTTTCGCATTCTTGATAACTTGTTTCTGGTACTCTTTGTATTCAGGCTCTAATGCTTCTTTGAAACATACCGCTTTTGCAGCAACAACGTGAACTAATGGACCACCTTGGTTTGCAGGGAATACAGAGCTTTGTAGTTTTTTGTATAATTCTTCATCTTTTGCATTAGAAAGAATTAAACCACCACGAGGGCCACCTAATGTTTTGTGTGTTGTGGTTGTAACGATATGTGCGTGAGGCAATGGGCTTGGGTAAACACCAGCTGCAATTAAACCTGCAACGTGAGCCATATCCACAAATAAATACGCACCAACTTCATCTGCGATTTCACGCAATTTTGCCCAATCTACGATTTGAGAATATGCAGAGAAACCACCTACGATCATTTTTGGTTTGCACTCTAATGCTTTTTGACGGATATCTTCGTAATCTAAGAAACCTTCTGCGGTAATACCGTATTGAACAGCGTTATAAATTTTACCAGAGAAACTAACACTTGCACCGTGAGTTAAGTGTCCACCGTGAGCTAAGCTCATACCTAAAATAGTATCGTGTGGTTGAAGTAACGCACCATAAACTGCTGCATTCGCTTGTGAGCCTGAGTGAGGTTGTACGTTTACATAATCTGCACCAAATAACTCTTTTGCACGATCGATTGCTAATTGTTCAACGATATCCGCATATTCGCAACCACCATAGTAACGTTTACCTGGATAGCCTTCCGCATATTTATTGGTAAATTGTGAACCTTGAGCTTCCATTACACGAGGGCTTGCGTAGTTCTCAGAAGCGATAAGCTCAATATGCTCTTCTTGACGACGGTTCTCATCTTGAATAGCTTGCCATAATACTGGATCGTAATCAGCGATATTCATATCACGTCTTAACATCGGTAAATCTCCTATAAAGTAATCGTTTGCGTAAATAAAAACTCGCACATTCTACGCATTTTTCAACAAATTCGGTAGTGTTTTTTTAACAAAAAAATATAACTATTTTATATTAAAAAGCAAAAAACAAGGCAAACATAAAAATGTCTGCCTTGTTTTTATCAAATTAGCGTGAATCTAATGAAATATTACCAGAATACGCGTAAACCTACACCGATATTGTTATCTGATGTTTTAGTTTTTGTTGTTGTATTATTAGCTGCATAAGTAGTTTTTGTTACTTTGCCTACGCTACCTTCAACATAAGTAAATACATTTTTATGTACTTGGTAAGAAGAACCTAACATAAACTTGTGGAATACATCTTTAGATACTGTTACGTTGTTCGCTTTATCTTTAGCTACACCATAACCATAGTTACCATATACCGCAACTTCAGGAGTTACTTGGTATTTAGCACCGACACGGAAACCGTTGAAGCGGTCTTTATCTTTACCTTCTTTATTAAATGAACCTGCATAGTCTGCAGCCAATGTTAAAGCATCAACAGTGTAAGATGCACCTGCTGCCCAAGCATCCTTATGGTGTTTAGTATTTGTGCCAGTCACAAAGTTATCACGAGTATAACCAGCAGCTACTTTTGCTGATTGACCTTCAGCAACTTTGAATTCATAAGTAACACCAGCACCGTAACCTGATTTTAATTTACCTAAGGCAACTTCGCCACTCGCATCACGATCTTCTGCAAAACGGTAATCCACACCTACTTGTAAACCTTCAACACCTTTGTAATCATAACGTACCACTGATTTACCAGAAGTTGTTAAAGTTGTGTCAAATACGCCATAAGCATTATCAAAACCAGCTTGACCGATGTCATCACCAATAGTTACTTGACGACCGAAAGACACTTCACCAAGTTGTTTACTACCCACACCTACATAAGCACGATGTGCATATAAATCACCGAATTGGTCTGTTGATTTAGCTCTGTCACCGCCATTAAAACGGAATTCTAAACGGCTAAATGCAAATAAATCATCGCCAAGAGTGTGTTTTGTTTTCACACCGAAACGTGAACCATCATTGTGTAAGTTAGTATGTGCACGTTTTGTAGTTTGATTATCTGTTTTAGATTTTTCGTTATCTAAACGTAAACGGATAGAACCATCGAAATCTACTTTTGTACCTTCATTTTCATAAACAGTGATTGCTGAAGCTGAAGTTGCGAATGCTGCTACTGCTAATGCTACTAGTGTTTTTTTCATAGTGTTCACCTTAATTTATTTTAGTTTCGTCAAATTACTCTCGTTAAGGTATAAGAGTAATCGCCAAGTACACCATTTACATCCATTGTCAATTTGGGTAAATGCTGATTGCGAGTGCATAGTGTCAGAATCGAGATAAAGTGTCAATATCTTAGGAACTTTTTTTAGTTTAAAAAATATTATTTAAAAACAACAAGTTACAAAATTAACTTTTAATTGAAGTAAACTTTCCTCTAAAACAGAGAATTACTCCACATCAAAATATAACCATAACCCATTGATAAATAATATATTTTTTTGATGTATCTAATTTAAGAAAAAGTTCAAAAAAATTGTGAACTATTTCACAAATTTAGAAAATATCTGTCACTTTGACTGTTTTATAAACACAAAAGCATATTACAAACATTTTATGTGTCGTTTATAATAGCTAGAAATAGATAAGATTGACATATTTATGACAAAGTTTACCCTTGCTATTCAGCAACAGTGCCAAATTTTTTCCCCTTTTTTGGAGAAAAAAGTGGAAATTTCATCAGACGTTTTTATTCTTTCTAAAGGTGTAGTTAGTGATTTTGTACAAGAAATAATGAAAACTTGTGAATTAATTAACCAACAAAGCAACGTATTTTATGTAGAGTTTTATACTCAACGCTTAGTACAACAATTTGATACATTAAAAAATGTGGTTGATAGATGCCATCAAGCAGAAACAGACGCTACACCTCGTTTCAAAAGTCAATACCGATTTGCAAAAAATGTGCATAAACTCCCCGTTTCACAACAGCTTGTAGAATATCAAAAAATTCATCGAGCATTAAACGAGAAATTAAGTTGGCTATTTGAGTTAAATCATCAGACGATAGACGAGCAGAAAAAGTTATCTATCCAAGCTCAAATAAAAGAAACGGAATATCGCATTCATAAATGTGCAGAAAAATTAATGGAATTAAATGACTTGTAATATTTTGTTACTCAGATCGCTAATCTCCCAACTTTAGGGAATTATAACTCCCAACTCAAATTAGACACCAATCGACAATTATCGCATTTAAAGTGAAAGATACTGTGTAAAGGTTGAGCAAGTTTCCAAGATTGTTGGCAACTTGGACAGAGGCGGTTATGTTCCAACTCTTTGTCTGTACCTAAGCGGTAAAGATAGTAATAAGTTGGAATTTGGGTATAGTTCTCTAATTCGGCACATAATGCTCTACCCTGTTGGCTTAATTCACTTTCTAAAGATGAAATCTGTTCCAAACTGATTTTCTCTAATACAGAGCCATTCATTTGTAACTGATCGCAGGCTTGCCAATCTTCTTGCCACTTTATCACTTTTTCGCTTAACTCAGTATCTCCAAGCTGATAAAGCGGAACTGGGCAGAAATCATCACCATTGTAAATTGGTGAACAGGTATCTAAATGTGTGGTGTATAGGATCTGGAAAGAAGGCTTATTTACGCTCGTTTCTTCCGCATTATAATCTCGCCCGACTATTTCAAAAAATTCCAAAGAAACACCCGCTTCTTCCGCTTGCAATAACGCTTCATTTACCCATTGATTATTCCATTTAGGCATTAAACTCTCTTGTTCTGGTGTGGAAAGTCGCACTTGAAATTCAGAATGGGTATCGAGTTGATGATGTGTTACTCCCATTTCTCGTCCAATAACTTGTCCATTAAAACGCCATTGATTTAATATTTGACTAATTAACGTAACGGGATCTTGCTCAAAATTTTGATAACTAAAATGGGCGATAACTTGGTACATATTTCACCTTTATTCTGCTGTTATTTGACGTTCT